>JBEKNM010000631.1:0-2829 GCA_049522835.1 Mycobacterium sp. | reverse complement strand
CACGTTGACGGATCAAGAATCCCGGCATGAATAAGTTCCGCTCTGTTATGGGCTTATCGGATGATTCGAAGGAGTCAGCCGCGTTTGCCTGCCGGAGCGGTCCCTTAGAAGCCCAGTCGCTGTCAGCCTGGCAGGCGGCGGTTGTCTACCGGATCAGCCGGAGACGACAGCAATCCACCACCAATTTTAAGATCGTGTTGGCGGGCGGAGGCAAGCGGACGGCTAGGTCGACTGGCGGAGTCGACCAACGGCCGCGGGCGGTCGCGCGCACGGGAAACAGGGAAGCGCGATGATCAAATCCGTACTCGTCGTAGGCGGCGGCAGCGCCGGCCTGCTGAGTGCGCTTGCGCTCAAACAAAAGATTCCTCAGCTCCAAATCCGCGTCGTGCGCAGCAAGGACATCGGCGTGATCGGCGTCGGCGAAAGCACCACGCCGCAGATCGCGCAGCTGCTCTTCGACTACCTGAAGCTGCCGCAGAAGCTGTTCTATTCAACCGTTCGGCCGACCTGGAAGACGGGCATCCACTTCCTCTGGGGGCCACCCAAGTCATTCGACTACGCGTTCCAGTTTCAGCTCGACGCGTTCTACAGCGACCTCAATCGCTATAACGGCTTCTACTGCGGCGACGATTTCGACAGCGTCAACATGAACGCCGCGTTGATGGCTCAGGGCAAGGCGTTCGAGAAACATCCGAGCGGCCAGGGGCCGTTGATCACGGACGTGGCGGCGCTGCACCTGTTCAATCCCGCGCTGGTCGCGGCGCTGGAGACCGCGTCCGTCGCGCGCGGCATCGAGATCATCGACGCCCGCATCACCGGCGTGCCCGTCGATGAGCAGGGCGTGCAGTCCATCATCGTTGACGACGGCCGCACGTTCTCGGCCGACTTCTACGTCGACGCGAGCGGCTTTCGCTCCGAGTTGCTCGGCCGCGCGCTGGGGACGCCGTTCGTCCCGTACGACCGCTCGCTCTACTGCGACCGCGCCATCGTCGGCAGCTGGGACCGGACCGACGAGTTCATCTACCCCTACACCATCGCCGAGACGATGGAGGCCGGCTGGTGCTGGCAGATCGACCACGAGCACGCGATCAATCGCGGCTACGTCTATTCGTCACGCTTCCTCAGCGACGACCAGGCGCGCGACGAGTTCCTGAAGAAGAACCCGAGGGCCAAGACGTGGGATCACGTCGTGAAGTTCCGCTCGGGGCGCTATGAGAAGGGCTGGGTCAAGAACGTCTTCGCGATCGGCAACGCGTGCGGCTTCGTCGAGCCGCTCGAGGCGACGGCGCTCATGGTCGCGTCGTCGCAGATCAAGTCGATGGTCGAGATGCTCGTGCAGTCGCAGCTCGACCCGACGCCGGGCATCAAGGCGCTTTACAACACGCTGTTCGTCGACTGGTGGGACGGCATCAAGGACTTCCTGTCGATCCACTACCGGTTCAACACGCGCATCAAGAACGAGTTCTGGACCACGTGCTGCAACGAGGTGGACGTTACACCGGTGCAGCCGCTGCTGGACTTCTATCGCGAGAACGGGCCGACGGGTTTCTGTCGGCATTATCTGACGAGCACGATCGGGCTGGACAATCAGTTCGGGCTTGAAGGATTTCTGGTGATGCTGGTGGGGCAGAAGGTGCCGTATCGCGATGCGCATCCGCCGAGCCAGGCGGAGTTGGCGATCTTCCATCGTCACTGTGCGGAGAACCGCGCCCGCGCGATGAGGGGGCTGACGGTGGCGGAGGCGCTGCAATACGTCCATCGGCCGGACTGGCGGTGGAATTCCGATCCGCAGTGAGGCAGCGTCGAGCCGTTACTGTTGCGGCGTCGGCAGCACCGGCCAGTGGCCGGCGTAGTGGCGGTTGACCACGCGCGCGAGCGTCTGCAGCAGCACGTTCAAATCGACCGGCTTGCTGAGGGCACTGTCACGTTGGTTGAAAAGTGGAGCGGCACAGTCGGGTTTGGAGCCGCCGCTATGAAACACCGTTCGATTGGTCACCTTTCAGGCAACGACGGTCGCGGTGACTTCCCGCCAGACCGTGAAGCCGTCAGCCATCTCGGTACGCCATTCGGGTGCGGTCAGTCGGTGCCGGCCCGGCCGAAAATGCGGTGAAATGCCACTGAACGCGGACAAGAACCGCTGCGCGTGCCCGGGCGATGTGAACCGTTTCATCGCCCGTTCCCGCTGCCTGGTGGGTTGATGCGAGTTCTCGATCCGATTGTTCAGGTACTTCGAGCGGCGATGCTTGGCAGATGCCGGCAGCTCGCGGTGGGCGACCTGGTAGCTGCCGAGTTTATCGGTGACGATCACCCGCGGCACGTACTCCAGGTTTTTGAGCAGCTTGCGGAAGAATCGTTTGACGGCCACCGCATTTCGGCGGGACCGGACCAGAATGTCGAGCACGTTGCCGTGCTGGTCGACCGCGCGCCACAGGTAGTGCCGCGTGCCGTTGATCCGGATGAACACTTCGTCGCAGTGCCATTTGTCACCGGGCCGTGGGTGGCGTGGCGCAGCCCGCTAGCGTAGGCCTGCCCGAATTTGGCGCACCAGCGGCGGATCGTTTCGTAGCTGACCGCGACACCGCGTTCGAGCATGAGTTCCTCGACCTCACGGAAGCTAAGCGGGAACCGAAAATACAACCACACGCAGTGGTTAATGATCTCGACCGGGTAGCGGTGGCCCTTGTAGGACGGCACAGCAGTGCTCACTCACGGATTCTCCCAGTTGCCGCGAGCTCGACAATGTGACAGTGCCACAAGTTGAAGGCGCGGACCGCTAAGCAACGATCAGCCGCGGTCCGACGTGTCCTGCCCGAAAAGCACGATGAACTC
>JBEKNM010000630.1:0-2848 GCA_049522835.1 Mycobacterium sp. | reverse complement strand
CGTGCCCAACCCGGGTGACGGCGCCCAACCGAAGCACCATTTCCTGGTTCACGTACAGCACCGGAATCAGCAACATCAGCGTCCACAACAGGTTCATCCCGTAGTTCTGCCCGGCCTGTGTGTAGGTCGCGACACCGCCGGCGTCGTTGTCGCCCACCATCACGATCAGTCCAGGGCCGGTGATGACCATCAGTGTGCGTAGGCGACGCCAGCGGCCGCTGAAAGCACCGGTGCCGTCGCGGCGGATGCGGCCGAACGCGCCGACGATATCGCCGATATGCGCCGAATCCAGCACGGCGTCCCCCGGCACATCGGGGATCGCCTTCGGAACGGCAGCGTTGCGGCTGAGCAGGGAGGCGCGGCGGCCACCTTGTCGCTGGGTCGACATCGAAGTCATCGGATTCTCGCTATCGCAAAAGGGTCGGCGCAGCGAACCGGCCAGCTATGAAAACGCAGATTGCCAGCGGACGGGTGCGATCGCCGCATCCGAAGCGGACCCAGCGGCGGGCACTGGATGCCCGCCCGCCGCTGGGTACCTTTTGGCGGAACAAATCACCGCCGGTTGGCCGCACTACCGCGTCAACGCTCGCCCGGCGCAACTGGTGATGTCACCAGCACCCCAATCGGCGTCCGCGACACGTACAGGTTGGCGCGCTCTTGCGGAGTCATGTGACGTGGTGCGCACAACTTGCTGGTCAATAGCCGAGCCGCACGCAGCACCGACTGTCCACCGTGCATCCACGAAACACCGCTAACACGGTGTCCAACAACAAAAGCCATGATCTTCTCCTAACGGAAAGCCAGATCGGCCTGCGCCATTCATAAGCACCCGGGCACACGCTGCGGCCCGTGCACCGAGATGGCTGAGATGGCCGAGATGCGGAAGGGCCCGCGAACGTTCAAAAAGCTCAGGCGGCAGAAAGAATGCCGGAACCGGTTCGGGACAAGACGGATTTCGGATAGGGACCGTCGCTGGGACTCATCTCGCCCTCACCTCCTCACGGCCGGGACACACGCGGGTGTCACCACATTCACCTATACGGAAGAGGCACAACGGCCCGACGGAAACCGCCGGACGCACCCCTCTCGTCGGAGCTTCGGCACTGCACGGCGTATCCGGACATATCGCCCAGAAGCCACTTGGGCTCAACCCTTGGGTCCGGGAAGAGCTGTCCTGACCCGGGGCGTCTCTCGACGTTCGGGGTCAGTGGCCTGTATCCGTGCAGACGCCTCACCTACCGAGGTGCTTGCACTAACAATGGTGGCACTGCGAACGCTGCTCGTCAAACCGATTGACAATCTTGTATTGCAGAGAAGTGACGCACGTCTCACTACACCTGCTGGCACCGCCAGCTACTGAGGGTCTAATTGCGGCGCCTCGTGCCAGGCCTACCCTCGTGACCATGCCTACAACCCTGCAAGATCCGAGAGTGGCAACGACGCTCGAGCGGATGTACACGGAGTCGAAAAACCAGATGCCGAAGCTGCGCGAAAAGCGCGGTGAGCTTGGTCGGCCGATGACCACACAGGAACGCTCCGAAGCGTTGAGCGAGTTTTACATCCCGGTGACCCCAGAAGCCGGTCGGCTGCTGTACGCGCTGGTACGGGCGACCCGTCCGACGACGATCGTCGAATTCGGTATGTCTTTTGGCATCTCCGCAATCCATCTGGCGGCGGCGTTGCGCGACAACGGCAATGGCCGGCTAGTGACCACCGAGTTGAGCGCCAGCAAGATAGCCGCCGCGACGAAGACGTTCACCGAAACCGGTCTGGATGACGTGATCACCATTCTCGAAGGAGATGCACTTACCACGCTCGATGGCGTAGCCGGATCGGTCGATTTCGTCCTGCTCGACGGTTGGAAAGATCTGTATCTGCCCGTGATCAAGCAGCTCGAACCGCGTCTGCCGACCGGTGCGTTGACCGTCGCCGACAACACCAATTCCCCCGACACCCAGCCTTACCTCGACCACGTGCGCAACCCCGAGAATGGCTACGTCAGCTTCAACTTTCTCGTCCGAGAAAGCGACAGCATGGAAATCAGCTGCCGTACAGGCGATTAACTCCTACCGCACGGATTCCTCGAGCCACGGAGTCAGCCACTTCACGCCTTCCGGCGTGAGGTGGACACCGTCGCTGCGTACTTTGACACCGTTGACCTTGGCACTGTAGACGCCGTCTGGGCATAGCTTTTTGTTCAGGTCGAGGATCGCAACGTTCGTGTGGTGGCTAACCGTGTTGCGCAGCATGGTGTTCCACTGGTTGACCCGATCCGGTTGGTCCTCCGGGTACAGGCGGCCGTCCGGCCTTTCGCCGCCGTGACTATAGGGCACGGTGGCAACCAACACTCGAACCCCGGTGGAGCCCACGATATTCAGTGCCCGCTCGAGTTCGCCGTTGAGGTACGCATTGAAGGTCGGATCGCCGATATGCGTCCACTGTCCTTCGTTGACCCGATCTACGGTCTCCCAGCGGCCGATGATCAGCAGCGCCACGTCTGGCTGATCTTGGCTGATTTGCGTCGACCATCTGATCGGCCAGGTGTCGCATTCCGGTCTTTGGTCAAGGGTCTGGCCGATATACCGATACGGTGTGCCACGCACCAGGCTGCAGCCGATGACGGTGTGGTCCAGGAAGGCGAACCCCGGTGTCGGCGGAAGGTAATGCATCCAGGTCCAGCCGATTGAATCGCCGAATACCGAAACGGTGAACGGCCGGTTGGGATCCCGAGGCCCTGGACGACTCCCGCCCGGCGGCGACGGCGAGACCGCAGCGACCGCCGACACTCCGGGCGGCAGAACGGCCTGACGTAATCCGGGCCCGGCTCCCACCGGAACCACCATCAATG
>JBEKNM010000629.1:0-2857 GCA_049522835.1 Mycobacterium sp. | reverse complement strand
GAGGTATCCGACGTACGGCTCACCCGCCGACTGCGGCTAGTTCTCTGATTCCAAGATGATTTCGATGACGGCCCCGGCACCGGCGGCCGGTTGGCCCTGCGCAGTGTACGAACCGGCGTGGCTGGACGTCTGGATTGAGCTGTCCGCAGTGGGGTACTCCAGCTTGGCGGACCAACTAGGCAAGCGTTCAATAGAGGGGAGCACGATGTGATAGTTCTGGGCATCATTCTCGTGGTGATCGGATACTTTACCGGCCTGGCGATTCTGGAAACGCTCGGCGGCATCTTGGTGGTCATCGGTGTGATTTTGTGGATTCTCGGGGCGGTGGGACGTCCCGTGGCTGGCCGCAAAGTTTGGTTCTAACGCCGCTGTTCTATTAGGGACGCAACGTTTTACCGACCCGAGGTCAGGTAGGCGCGAGACACCCCACGCCCGTGCTCGGCGGCGAAGCGCGGCTCAGCAGCGCGTGCTCCTGCATCAGCGGCCCGTGTGCGTCGCCGGGATCGACCGGAGGTCTCAAAGTGGCTGAGAGCAAGCAGGATCAGGGACGCGACAACGCTACAGCTGCGGAGGCGCACCACGACATGGTGGGCCGGCCGCACAACGAAGAGGGCCCTGTCGCAGAGGCTGAAAAACGCGCGGCCGAACTCAGCACCGACGAGCAGCCACTGGGCTCACCCGGGCGCCGGTTCGACCGCAGGTCGCCGTTCTACATCGGGCTGACTGCATCGGCGGGAGTGGCTGTCACCTACGGAGCGGTCCGGACCCTCTCATCGCTGTCCTCCGTCCTGGTACTGATCGGCGTCGCATTTTTCCTGGCGTTAGGACTGGAACCGGCAGCTTCCTGGTTCGTGAACCACAAGTTCCCACGTTGGGCTGCAACTACGTTGGTGTTCGTGATCTTCCTCGCCCTGATGGGCGGGTTTGTGGCGGCCGCGATTCCGCCGCTGGCGCAGCAGGCGGGTCAACTCATCGATCAGGCACCCCATTATGTGCAGCAAGCCCAGGACCATTCCTCGCTAATCGGTCGGCTCAATGACCGTTTCCACCTGCAGCAGCGGATCACCAACGCGGCCAACGGTTCAGGCGGATCGGTCCTTGAAGACCTCGTGAGCGCGGGCACCGCAGTCGTGGGCGCGATCACCGACATGTTGGTAGTCATTGTCTTGACGGTCTACTTCCTGGTCGAGATGCCGCGCATCCGCACCACGTTGTACCGGCTGATACCACACACCCGGCGGCCCCGCGCGATCCTCATCGGCGATGAAGTCTTCGCCAAGGTCGGTGCATACGTCTTGGGTAACGTGCTGATATCGGTCATCGCCGCGGTCGGGACCTTTGCGTGGCTGTATGCCTTCGGTGTTCCCTACCCTCTGCTGTTAGGAATCTTCGTCGGTCTGTTCGACCTGATCCCCGTCGTCGGTTCAACCATCGCCGGCGTTGTGGTCGCGGCTGTCGCGCTCACTGTTTCGCTGCCGGTCTGCATCGCAACCATCGTGTTCTTCATCGCGTTTCGGCTCGGCGAGGACTACCTTCTGGTCCCCAAGATCATCGGACGGGTCGTCAAGGTGCCGGCACTGACGACGGTGGTCGCGGTCCTTATCGGTGGGGCCCTCCTCGGGATCGTTGGAGCACTCGTGGCTATCCCGATCGCCGCTGCCCTTCAATTGCTGACCCAGGAGGTTCTTTACCCGCGACTCGACAAGGTGTGATGTCCTGACTTTGCGCCCGCTACCAAGACGGTGGGGACGATCCGCCCCAGTCCCGTCAGGTATATGAGCGGGCCGATCGGGCGATTAATGCCGCACCGGCACAGTTCTATCCGACATCCGAATCGATCCCGACGGCTCGTCTTTCACCAGGCCAGCGGAGTGTAGAAGACCAGGCCGTTGCCTTTGTTGTCGTAGACCACCGCCCGGCGTTCGTGTGCGTCGTCGTACGGACCCATCACGATTCCACCACTCTTACCGGGGCGCCGGCTGGCTCGCTGCGGGCGCCGGCCGGCCATACTCGACGAGTGCGGTGATGTCCTGCGTCTGCCATCCATCGGCGGCCAGCTGCCGGTAGGCGTCGCGTGCTGCCTCGGTGACCGGTAGCGGTGCGCCGCCGTTCGAGAGGCCCAAAGCCAGCGTCACGTCCTTGACGGCCTGGACGCTGGTGAACCAGCCGGTGTGGTCGGGGTCAAAGAAGGCGTCGATTCGGTTGCGCAGACCTGCCGGCATCATCGGCGAATCACGCAAGGTGGCCGATAAGACGGCGTCGTCCACGCCGGCAGCGCGACCCGCACGTATTGTCTCGGCGATCACGGCCAGCTGCACCTCCAGCATGTGGTTGTGCAAGAGCTTCAAGATCGCTGCGGACTGTGCGCGCTCACCGACATCGAGCGCACCTGCGAACGAAGCCCACACCGGTACCAGCGCTGCACGCGCCGCGGCCGGGCCGCCGACGATGAACGTGGCCGCACCCGAGCGGAGGGCCTGCGGCGACCCGAGGATCTGCGAGTTGAGAAACCGGTCGCCGTAAGCGTCCGCAAGTGCAGTGATCACATCCGGAGCGACCGTGCCCGTGTTCAGCACCAGGGTCTGCACCCAGCTCGCGCGCGCCCCACCATTCGGAGTCGCCACGTCAAGGGTGCTCTGGTCGTCGGCCAGGCAGAGGAAGACAACTTTCGTCTCCTCGCCCAGGTCATCCAACGAACCCAAGACCGTGGCACCGCGCTCCTGAAGCGCAGCTCCCCGACCAGGGGTCCGGTTCCACGCGCTCACCTGGTGACCGTCGTCAAGCAACCGCTCGGCCAGCGCGTGCCCCATCCTGCCCAATCCGATGATCGCTATGCGCATGCGCTGCTCCCCTTCTT
>JBEKNM010000628.1:0-2859 GCA_049522835.1 Mycobacterium sp. | reverse complement strand
CCAACCAGACCGGACCCGACAGCCCGCGGCGACCACCGGGCACCGCCACCGGCCAGGGACACCAGGAACCACATCTGATGCACCCAACCGGACACGAACGCGGGACCCGGGCCGGGCAACCGTTACCCCGGCAATGGCCAACAACGGCCAACTTCAAACGTAACGGTGACTCGTCACACCAGGTGCATAGAGTGAGAGCCGTGAGCGCCGCGACCACCACCAGTACCGCCAGCGGGACCGAAGCCAAGCCCACGCTGATGTTGCTGGATGGCAATTCGCTGGCGTTCAGGGCGTTCTACGCGCTGCCCGCGGAGAACTTCAAGACCCGCGGCGGGCTGACCACCAATGCGGTTTACGGCTTCACCGCGATGCTGATCAACTTGCTGCGCGACGAGGCCCCGACGCACATCGCCGCGGCGTTCGACGTGTCGCGGCAGACCTTCCGCTCCGAGCGCTACCCGGAGTACAAGGCCAACCGATCGTCGACGCCGGACGAATTCCACGGTCAGATCGACATCACCAAGGAAGTGCTCGGCGCGCTGGGCATCACGGTGCTCGCGGAGGCGGGATTCGAAGCCGACGACCTCATCGCGACGCTGGCCACCCAAGGAGAGAACGAGGGCTACCGGGTTCTGGTGGTCACCGGTGATCGTGACTCGCTGCAGTTGGTCAGCGACGACGTCACGGTGCTGTATCCACGCAAAGGCGTGAGCGAACTCACCCGCTTCACACCGGAGGCCGTCGTCGAGAAGTATGGGCTGACCCCCAAGCAATACCCCGACTTCGCCGCGCTGCGCGGCGATCCCAGCGACAACCTGCCCGGCATTCCGGGCGTGGGGGAGAAGACCGCGTCGAAGTGGATCATCGAGTACGGCTCGCTGCAGGAGTTGGTCGACAACGTCGACTCGGTGCGCGGCAAGGTGGGTGACGCGTTGCGGGCGAATTTGGCCAGCGTGGTGCGCAACCGGGAGCTCACCGACCTGGTCAAGGACGTACCGCTGGCGCAAACCCCGGACACGCTGCGGCTGCAGCCGTGGGACCGCGACCAGATCCACCGGCTCTTCGACGATCTCGAGTTCCGGGTATTGCGCGACCGCTTGTTCGACACCCTGGCCGCCGTCGAGCCCGAAGTCGATGAGGGTTTCGACGTGCGCGGCGGCGCGCTGGAGCCCGGCACAGTGGGGCAATGGCTGGCCGAACACGTCAGCGACGGGCGCCGGTCCGGGCTGGCCGTCGTGGGCACCCACCTACCGCACGACGGGGACGCCACCGCGTTGGCCATCGCCGCCGCCGACGGCGACGGCGGCTACATCGATACCACGACGCTGACTCCCGACGACGACAAAGCGCTGGCGGCCTGGCTGGCAGATCCCGCGAAACCCAAAGCCCTGCACGAGGCGAAGCTGGCCATACACGACCTCACGGGCCGTGGCTGGACGCTGAACGGCGTCACCTCCGACACGGCGCTGGCGGCCTACGTGGTCCGGCCGGGGCAGCGCAGCTTCACCCTGGACGACCTCTCGCTGCGCTATCTGCGTCGCGAGCTGCGCGCGGATAAGCCTGAGCAGCAGCAGCTTTCGCTTCTCGACGATATGGACGGGGTGGACGAGCAAGCGGTGCAGACTGTCATCCTGCGGGCCCGGGCCGTCGTTGACCTGGCCGACGCCCTGGATGCTGAGCTGGACCGCATCGATTCCACCGCATTGCTTGGTGAGATGGAATTGCCGGTGCAGCAGGTCCTTGCCGACATGGAGGCCGCCGGTATCGCCGTCGATTTGCGGCTGCTGACCGAGCTGCAAAGCCATTTCGCCGACCAGATCCGAGACGCCGCCGAGGCCGCCTACGCGGTGATCGGCAAGCAAATCAACCTCGGCTCGCCCAAGCAACTGCAGGTCGTACTGTTCGACGAACTGGGAATGCCGAAGACCAAGCGGACCAAGACCGGCTACACCACTGACGCCGACGCCCTGCAGTCGCTGTTCGACAAGACCGGGCACCCTTTTCTGCAGCATCTGCTGGCCCACCGCGACGTCACCCGGCTGAAGGTCACTGTCGACGGGTTGCTACAGGCGGTCGGCGCAGATGGTCGCATTCACACCACGTTCAACCAGACCATCGCGGCGACCGGCAGGTTGTCGTCGACCGAGCCCAATCTGCAGAACATCCCGATCCGCACCGACGCCGGCCGCCAGATCCGGGACGCGTTCGTGGTCGGGGACGGCCCCGATATTTCCTATACCGAGTTGATGACCGCCGACTACAGCCAAATCGAAATGCGGATCATGGCGCACCTGTCCCGCGATGATGGCCTCATCGAGGCCTTCAACACGGGGGAGGACCTGCACTCGTTCGTCGCTTCGCGCGCATTCGGTGTGCCGATCGAGGAGGTCACCGCCGAGTTGCGCCGCCGGGTCAAGGCGATGTCGTACGGGCTGGCCTACGGGTTGAGCGCCTATGGATTGGCCGCCCAGCTGAAGATCTCCACCGAGGAGGCCAAGGTCCAGATGGACCAGTACTTCGCCCGATTCGGCGGGGTGCGTGACTACCTGATGGATGTGGTCGAGCAGGCTCGCAAAGACGGCTACACCTCGACGGTGTTGGGCCGCCGGCGCTATCTTCCCGAGCTGGACAGCAGTAATCGGCAGGTGCGCGAGGCCGCCGAGCGGGCGGCGCTCAACGCACCTATCCAGGGCAGTGCGGCCGACATCATCAAGGTGGCCATGATCGAGGTCGACAAGGCGATCAAAGCCGGCGGGCTGGCGTCGCGCATGCTGCTGCAGGTACACGACGAGCTGCTGTTCGAAGTCGCATCCGGTGAGCGAGAGCAGGTCGAAGCGCTGGCCCGGGAGAAGATGGGCG
>JBEKNM010000627.1:0-2865 GCA_049522835.1 Mycobacterium sp. | reverse complement strand
CGGCGGGCGTCGTAGATCGGGCCAGACGAGTTCATCGGCACCACCCGCACCGGCACACCATAGGTGGAGGAATGGACCATCATCCCGTCACCGATGTAGATGCCCGCATGCGAAGCGTCGGAGTAGAAGGTCAGCACGTCGCCGGGCTGCAGGTCCGAGAGTGCGACCGGCTCACCGCCATGGGCCAGAGCCTGGCTGGAGTGCGGCAGTGCAATACCGGCTTGCTGGAACGCCCACATCACCAATCCGGAGCAGTCGAACCCGCCGGGTGCGGCGCCGCCCCACGAATAAGCCGAACCCACCTGCGTCAACGCGGCCTGCACAACGGTCGCGCGGTCTCCGCCGCCGCCAGGAGGCTGCCCAGGCATTCCTGGAAACATTCCCGCGGGCGGCGGGGCGTCACCCGGTGCCGGCGCGCCGTCGGGTGGTGGTGCACCGGGCGGTAACGCGTCCGGCGCCGGCGGACCCGGTGGCGGAGCCCCCTGAGGGACCGGTCCGGGATCAGCCAGGGCTGTGCGCTGGCCGGGCGACAACGACACGTACTGCGACTTGACGACAGCGATCTGCACCTGCAATTGGCTCTGCTTGGACTGCAGGCTCGCCCGTACCGCGGCTGCCTGCTCGGCCGCGCTCTTGGCGTCGGCCGCGGACTTGGCGGATGCCTCCTCGGCCTTGGCGGCCTGATCTCCGGCAATCCGGAAACTTGCCATCTGCGTGGCCATCTGCCGCGCCATAACCCGCTGCACG
Source organism: Mycobacterium sp. (assembly GCA_049522835.1). Classification (GTDB taxonomy): domain Bacteria; phylum Actinomycetota; class Actinomycetes; order Mycobacteriales; family Mycobacteriaceae; genus Mycobacterium. The sequence goes on along the minus strand of JBEKNM010000627.1, from coordinate 2,118 downwards.
GCCATCGTGTCGATCAGCTGCTGCGGTGACCCCGCTGTCAACATGGCGTACATGCCATCAACGTGGCCACCCATGTAGGTCGCGGCGGCGAGTTTGTTGACCGCGCCCTGGAACGTGGCCAGGCGATCCTTCGCGGCCTGCGTGGCGGCCTGGTCATCGGCGAGCTTCTTTTCTGCCGCCCGCTGGATTGTCAGCTTGTCGTTCAGGTCGAGCTGCGCGCTATGCATCGCCTCGGTGGTCTGCTCGGCCTGCCGAGACAGCTCGCTGAGTTTTGCGAGCGCGTCGTCGGCTGGGTCGGCCCCCACATTCGCGGCAAGCGAACCGGATAACACTGCTAAGCCTGCAAGCGTCCCGATGACCAAGCGTGTCACAAACCGCGCGATCGGGTGCGGAGAGCTGAGCCTCAAGATTAGGTTCCTTGACTGCCGTCGAAGTTAGCCGTGGTTTAGGTCTCAAACAGGTTACGAAACGATATCGACGTTTGTCCAAAGGGGGTCGTTAAGAAAATGGATAGAATTCTGTCAGCACTATGTGAATAACGGGAAAACCGTGGCGGGACAGGGGTTTTCGGCACAGTCAATCAAGCGACACCAGACCCGCGATTCCGGCGGATCGGCACCAATCGCAGTCGTGGCGCCAATCCCACATCCGCAAGCACTTCCAATGCGGCACACTCGTCCTGCAACAAAGTTTCCGGTACCCCGAGTAACACGCTGACCACGCAATCGCGGCATCCAGGGCCTCGCACCGCGCAGTCGTCACAGTCGATAACCACCGGTGCACCCGGCCCGGGCGCTGCGACGCCACTGCTGTCGGGTCCGCTGCTGCTTTGTGCCATCGGGGTCAGTCCTCTCGGTCGCGCTCGGTCGGGCAGTGTGAACGCTAACCGCAGGCACTGACATCCATCGCCGGAGCCGCCCGGCGTGGGAACAGCCCGGTGTCGGTGCGGGTGCTTAACGTCACCCCCATGGGTGTGACCGGTGCGACTCAGCTGAGTTTCGCCGACCTTAAATCAAGCTGGGCGCCAACCGAAGAAATCTCGTTGCGTGAGACCACTTTCGTCGTGGTGGACCTGGAGACCACCGGCGGACGCACCAGGAGCACCGACGGATCGCTCCCCGACGCCATTACCGAGATCGGGGCGGTCAAGGTCTGCGGCGGCGCCGTGCTCGGCGAGTTCGGCACCCTTGTTGACCCGCAGCGCAGCATCCCGCCTCAGATCGTGCAGCTCACCGGGATCACCACGGCGATGGTGTGTGACGCCCCGACGATCGACGCCGTGCTGCCGATGTTTTTGGAGTTCGCCGGCGATTCGGTGCTTGTCGCCCACAACGCCGGGTTCGATATCGGATTCCTGCGGGCCGCTGCCGAACGGTGCCATATCCCCTGGCCCCAGCCGCATGTGCTGTGCACGGTGCGGCTGGCCCGGCGGGTGCTGAGCCGGGAGGAAGCGCCCAGCGTGGGGTTGGCCGCCTTGGCGCGACTATTCGCCGTTGCCGCCCAGCCCACCCACCGTGCCCTTGACGACGCCCGCGCCACCGTCGAGGTGTTGCACGCACTGATCGAGCGAGTGGGCAACCAGGGCGTGCACACCTATGCCGACCTGCGCTCGTATCTGCCCAACGTAACGCCAGCCCAGCGCCGCAAACGGGTGCTCGCGGACGGCCTGCCGCACCGGCCGGGGATTTACCTGTTCCGTGGGCCGTCGGGCGAGGTGCTCTACATCGGCACCGCGGTCGACTTGCGACGCCGAGTGAGTCAGTACTTCAACGGCACCGACCCGCGCCGCCGGATGAAGGAGATGGTGGCGCTGGCCAGCGCGGTCGACCATGTCGAGTGCGCACATTCGCTGGAGGCCGGTGTGCGCGAGCTGCGCATGCTGGCCGCACATGCCCCGCCGTACAACCGCCGGTCGAGGTTCCCGCTGCGTTGGTGGTGGGTGGCGCTGACCGATGAGACGTTTCCACGCCTGTCGGTGGTGCGGGCACCGCGCCATGACCGCACCGTCGGCCCATTTCGGTCTCGCGCCGACGCCGCCGACACAGCGACCCTGCTGGCGCGGTTCACCGGGATCCGAACCTGCACCCGGCGGCTGGCGCGTTCGGCGCTGCACGGGCC
>JBEKNM010000626.1:0-2865 GCA_049522835.1 Mycobacterium sp. | reverse complement strand
GCAATACGCGGCAATTCGTCATGGATAATGACGAATATTCATGAAAAGCGCCCCTGTGACGGCGAGGCGGGTTGCACTTGTCGCTCAGCGTGGTGCCCACGGATTCGGCCACGGAACACGGTGGAACCGATGCGAACGAGCGGGACGAGGCGAGACAGGTCGGAACGACTGAACGTCGCTGACCTGCAGCTATGAGACCGAGTGTACGGGGGAAGACCGCGACCGGTTAGCTCATAACCCAGAGGTCGCAGGTTCGAATCCTGTCCCCGCTACCAACGAAAATGGCCCCCGGAGAGTTCTCCGGGGGCCATTTTCATGCCACTTGTGAACGGATTTGTGAATGTTAGCCTTGCTCATCATCTGAATCCCAGCTGGCCCCGAGCAGGAAAGACGCTGCCTGCTCAGCGGCGTCGCGGTCGTCGTTCTTGAGGACATGGGCATATGTCTGCAGGAAGAACCCAGCATCCGCGTGTCCGATCCTCTCGCTGACCACCTTGGGGCTCGGGCCAGCCTTCAGCGCGCTGGTCGTTGATGCCGCGCAGTACAACGACGCGATAGGTCCGGCGATCCGTGATGGCGGCACAGTCACCCCACGGGCCGCCAGCACGTTGGCTCCAGTGAACGGTCCATCGTCTGGCACAAGGTGTTCGTCAACGAGCACACCACGCGCACCGATGTTCTCAACACTCTCCGCGATCTCGTGGAGGCTGGCACATTAACCCTGCGAGTCGCAGGCACGCTCCCCGCCGAACGCGCTGCCGACGCACACCGCCGACTGGAGGCGGGCGGACTACGGGGTCGGCTAGTCCTCACGCGGTAAAACTCGTGCTCGGCGCTGGCTGCGGCGTACTCGCTCTTCGGTACTGGTCATTAGGAGGATTCTGATAACGGACGACATCTCGGCACGCAAGGTGTCCAGAGTGGATGAGGCTGTTGATAATTCGATGACTGATTGAGGCAGGTGGAGCTGCTTTAATCGCGCTCGTCCAATAGTCCGGGGCAGCTGCGCCGTCGGCGCTGGGTGTCTCCTCCAATGACCAAATGATCAATCTGGCGGCGTAGGGCTCATGGATCCGATGTAGTAGTTTTCGTGCCCGCTTGGGTATCCGCCGCCGTCGGTGGCGATATGAACGTGGTCGTAGTGGTTGAGGGTTTCTGAGCCGTAGTTCGCCGTCCAGCTCGGCGTGCCGATGCCTGGGTAAATTCTCTGTCTCCAGATCACATGGTCCACCCCCCATCGCTTCGCGTTCGCCAAGGCGTACCCGGCGATTTGATTGCCGAGCTCGATACCCTCGGGGGTGTCAGGCTTCGGGATCATCACGTCGATCGCCAACCCATTGGGATGCCACTTCAAGGTGTCCTGTCGGTACCCGTAGATGGTCGTGATCTGCGGAAACAGCACGCTGATGGCACGGGCCGCCCAGATGGTCTTGACCTGCAACCTCTCCTCGGACGCGACGCCAGGAGGTAACGCGACCTGGAATTGCTGGCCGCCGACAGGTGCGTTTGCCGCCAACGATTCCACCTCCGCAGGACTGGCGATGCGCGGTGCGCTGGCCGGCACAGACGCCGGTCCCGGCGGGGTTACCGCCGGGGTCTCGACACGGCTCGCACGCTCTGTGCCTTGCGGGTGACGCTCGGTGCTTTGGGCGTAGAACATGGCGGCAGAGACGACGAGCGAGGCCGCGATTGCCAACCAGCGCCCCCGGCCGCCGGCTAACACGTTTCTGCTCACGAACAGCACTTTAGTGTCGTGTGCGACGCGTGTGGCAATCTTTGTTGTCTTTTGGGCCGGCGGCGTCCCCGCCGCCGGCAATTCCGATCCCGCGTTGGGATGCCGATCCGGGTTGGGATTGGCAGTCCTATGACTGAATCACTACGCGCGGTCCTGAATCCCACTCGCTGATATCTCGAGGCATCGGGATAGTTCTGAACCCTCGTTGGGAATACATCGACAGCCGAACCCGGCCACTCTAAACGCCGGGCTGCCCCTGGCGACAAGCGGGATGGGCTAACCCACAGGGCTAAAGCCCGAGGCTTGCGCCCGGGAAAATTCCAGTCAGACACCCAGCTGCTCAGCGAGATCCAGGAAGTCCTTCGCCGTGAGGTCGAATTCGTTTTCGTGATAGCCGGGCAGCGGGCGGGCGGGGCCGTATTCGAGTGGCCGCACAACAAAGGCGGTCATCAGGCCCGCTCTTCGCGCCGCCCGTAGGTCGTCGGGATGAGCGGCGACCAGCATGAGCTGCTCGGGCGGGATGTCGAGTAGCTCTGCGCAACCGAGATAGGCCTCGGGGTCAGGCTTGTAGTGGTGAAACAGTTCAGCAGAGATCACGCAGTCCCAGGGCAGACCTGCGCGCTTGGCCATGTTGGTCAAAAGCGACACGTTGCCATTGGACAGCGTCGTAATGATGAATCGCTGTTTGAGACGTGTCAGCCCGGCCACAGAGTCGGGCCATGGGTCGAGCCGATGCCAGGCGCGGTTGAGATGTTCGACGTCGTCTGCGGGTAGCGAGTGAATTCCCGCCTGCTCGAGGAGATCGTCGAGGGTAATGCGGTGCAGAGCATCGATCTTTGTCCACGGAAGTTCGCCGCAGCGTACCCGGTCCATTGCCGGCCCGTACCCGGTGCGCCAGCTGTCGGCGAACGCCGCCCAGTCCTGGTCGAGTCCTTTGTTTCGGCCGAATGTTCGGAGTTCACGGATGATGCTGCCACGCCAGTCGACCACGGTGCCGAACACGTCGAATGCCAACGCGCGTGGGTTTGTCAATTAACGCTCCTCATCCGTTGGTGCGGCTAACTCGTCGGCCTTGCCGAAGTACGGGACCTTGCCCTCGCGCTCGTCGATCACGAGCAAAACCAGGGCGG
>JBEKNM010000625.1:0-2868 GCA_049522835.1 Mycobacterium sp. | reverse complement strand
GTTGTGACTGTGACGAGGCTGCAGAGTTCGCTTGACGCTACGGCCCGCACACTTGCTCCCTCCGAAGAGGCTCTTGACACCCCGCTCAGCCCGCCGCGTCTCCACGACGAACCGGGGCCTGCTACCCGGCGCTCCGGTACCTACCGGGACGGGACTCCCACCCGCTAGTCCAGTCCAACTTTCAGGACGCAACATGAAGGGCAGCCTAACGGCCGTCCGGATCAGCCTCGCGGCCAGCGCCCTGACCAGCGGCGAACACCTCGACATAACGACGGCGTTCGGCGGCGACACGCTCGACCGGTTCGAGTTCGGAGATGTCTTCGAAAACTTCATTGATACCGGCCTTGGCGGCGGCCAGCGCATGTGCCGGGCCGTCGAGGAAGCGGCGCGCCCATGCCACCGCGACGTCGTAGACCTCGTCCGGAGCAACCAACTCGTCGGTCACGCCCAGCGCCAAGGCCTCCTCGGCGCCGAAGAAGCGCCCACTGAACACCAGTTCCTTGGCCCTGCTCGCGCCGGCCGCACGGGTCAGGCGGGCCATTCCGCCGCCACCGGGGATCAGGCCGGCCAGGATCTCGGTCGCCCCGAACTTCACGTTGTCGCCACTGATTCGCCAGTCGGCGGCCAGGGCCAGGGTGAGGCCGGCGCCCAATGCGTATCCGGTGATCGCGGCCACGGTCGGCTTGGGGATCGCCGCCACGGCGTCGACGGCCTCGCGGCGGACCCGGGCCGCGATGTCGGCCTCCGGCGCGATGAGCGTCCGCAGCTCTGGCATGTCGTCGCCTGCGGAGAAGATGTCGTGACCACCGAACAGAATCACCGCGGCGACGTCGTCGCGTTCCCCCAGCTCGGCGGCCGCGGCCGCGATCTCGCGGTAGACCTGCCGGGTCATCGCGTTGGTGGGCGGTCGTGACAGGACCAATGTGGCCAGGACGCCACTTCGGCTGTCCCCCGAAGTCTCTGGCCCCTCAGTGACCACGACACTGACGAACTCGCTCACTGAACCCCATTTTTGGGAAGCCATCCCATGGATCCGCCCGATTTTCGGGCCTGGTGGTAGCGGTTGGAGTCGAAGAACTCGAACACCCAGTTGTCGCCGTCGATCTCCAGGTGCGGCTGGACCCGCACGATCTGGCGCTCGACCGCCAACACATCTCCGACGGTGCGGCCCGCCAGCGAGTCGAGCTGTGTCCAGGTCGGTGGGAGCAGAAAGTTACGGCCGGCCGCGAAGTCGTCGATGGCAGCCTCCGGCGTCGTCCAGCCGGCCCGGTCGGATTCGGTGTTCGCACCGTCGGCGCGCTGCCCCTGTGGTAGCGCCCCCACAAAGAAATAGGTGTCGTAACGGCGGGTGCGCTCGGCTTCCGGGGTGACCCAGTTGGCCCACGGCCGCAGCAGGTCGGATCGCAGCACCAGGTTTTCGCGGCGCAGGAAGTCCGCGAACGACAGGGTCCCCTCGGCCAGCGCGCGGCGGGAGTCGCTGTATACCGACGCGTCCCCGACAATGCCGTCCGGGTCGGTGGCCGGCCCGGCGAACAACACCCCCGATTCTTCGAAGGTTTCGCGGGCGGCAGCGCAGACCAGCGCTTCGGCCAGGTCGGGTTCGATGCCGAAGCGCTGCGCCCACCACTGCGGCGGCGGCCCCGCCCACGCGATATCGGCGTTACGGTCACGATCATCGACACCGCCGCCGGGAAACACCATCACCCCGGCGGCGAATTGCATCTTCGCGTGGCGCCGCATCAAGAAGACCGCCAGCCCGGAATCTGAGCCCGCCTTCGAAGCGGCCTCCGCACCGGCCTCCGTGTCGCGGACCAACATCACGGTCGCGGCCGGCCTGGCAACCAAGGGCGGCTGATCCTGCGATGAACTCATTCCGACCTCCGGTGAGCGGCGCGGGCGCGAATTCGTCGGGCGAAATATCGCCCGTCGATGGCTTCCAGGGCGATCCTCTGCCCGAACGCGGCAGACAGGTTTTCGGCGGTCAGCACGTCTGGCAGCAGACCCGCCGCCACCACCTTGCCCTCCGACAGCAGCAGGCCATGGCTGAAGCCGGGTGGAACCTCCTCCACGTGGTGGGTGACCAGTACCAACGCGGGCGCATCGGGGTCGGCGGCCAGATCGGTCAGCCGGGCCAGCAATTCCTCGCGGCCACCCAGATCCAGGCCGGCCGCGGGTTCGTCGAGCAGCAGCAGTTCCGGGTCGGTCATCAGAGCACGGGCGATCAGCACCCGTTTGCGCTCGCCTTCTGACAGCGTCCCGTAGCTGCGCTCCGCGAGGTGCTCGGCACCCAGGCTTTCCAGCATGTCGACCGCACGCTGGTAGTCGACGTCCTCGTAACGCTCCCGCCAGCGGCCCAGCACCGCATAACCGGCCGAGACGACGAGGTCGCTCACTAACTCGTCGCCGGGGATTCGCTGCGCCAGTGCCGACGAACTGAGCCCGATCCGCGCACGCAAATCGGTGACGTCGACCCGGCCCAGCCTCTCACCCAGCACAAAGGCGATCCCAGACGACGGGTGCTCTGCTGCCGCCGCGATGCGCAGCAGCGACGTCTTGCCGGCTCCGTTGGGGCCGATGACCACCCAACGTTCGTCGAGTTCGACGGCCCAATCCAGCGGCCCGACTAATACCCGTCCGTCGCGGCGTAGCGACACATCTCTGAAGTCGATCAGTAGATCGGGGTCGGCTGTTTCCTCGGTCTCAGAGCCGGTTTCGAGGCCGATTTCGGGCACCCGATCATCGTGCCGTACCACGACCCCGCGACAGCTGCCGGGTCACTTCCTCCGGCGAGCAGACGCAGAATCGCATCCAAATCGTGGATTTCGTGCGATTCTGCGTCTGCTCGGCCACTGACACGCGCACCTACTC
>JBEKNM010000624.1:0-2869 GCA_049522835.1 Mycobacterium sp. | reverse complement strand
GAACCGGATCGGCGCCAGCATGTACGCGCTGCGGCACGGCCTCGTTGCGCCCGAGAATTGAGGGAGTCGCCTCATGCGTTCACGGTCGGCGCGGTCGAGCATCGACGCATGAACACTCGTGTACTGATCCTCGGTTACGGCAGCATGGCTTATCCGACCTTCCCTGCCGCGTTCGTCTATGCGATCGGATTCCTTGGCAACATCGGCGTGCCCCGCAGCGTCGACAACGGCATCGTCGCTTCCCTTGGTGAAGCGGCGGCGGTCAATCCGGCGCTGCTCGGGTTGTTCGCCGTGCAGCACAGCGTCATGGCGCGCGCCCTGGCTTCAAACGGTGGTGGACGCGGTTCGTCGCACCGTCGGTCGAAGGGAGTACCTATGCGCTGATCGCCAGTGCGGTGCTGTTCGTGGTGTTCTGGCAGTGGCGGACCATGCCTGCAGTCGTGTGGGACGTGACACCGCCGATCGGGCGCGCTGCCGTGTGGGCGGTGTTCTGGCTGGGCTGGGTCACCGCGTTGGCGACCACGACCCTCAGCGCCGCCGACCGGGAGAAGATCGCCCACGGCAACGCGGAACGGCTGCTTCGCATCTGAAGCACAAACCTGCTGGAAGCGACGACGGGGCGGTTATGGAGCTTGCGCGGGCCGACGCCCGGCTAGGCGTCCCAAAAACCTTCGTTTTAGGCGGCGCAGTCGGTGCAGATCATCACGCTGTCCTTCTGGCTAGCGAGACGGCTGCGATGGTGCACTAGAAAGCAGCTCGAACACGTGAACTCGTCGGCCTGCTTCGGGATGACCCGCACCGACAACTCTTCGCCTGACAAATCGGCGCCCGGCAACTCGAACGATTCCGCCGCATCCGATTCTTCGACATCCAAAACTGCCGCGTCCGCTTCATTAGCGCGTGCCTTCAGGTCCTTGAGCGAGTCCTCAGGCGTCTCGTCAGTATCGAGACCGCGCGGAGTGTCATAGTCCGTGTACGTCGCCATTGTCATGCCTACCCTGTAGGAGATCGCAGCAGAGCTGCTCTTTATGTCAGCGTTAAACGCATCTTGGTCCGTATTGCTGCCCTACTGCCGCTGCAAGCGGGTGTGATTCCCGTCTCTATCTAGAAGCTCGGGAGTGATTCGGGACAAGCTGCGGGGAGCATCGGGTGGTCGTTCACGTTGACACCCGAGCACTCAGCGTCGCTCGGCGTGAGTCGCGCGACCGTGTATTGGGTGCTCGCCGAGCAGAACTACGAAGCCGGGTGAGTGAGTTGCCGGCATCGTTCGGGTGTCGCCCGAGAGGGCAGCAGCGTGACAATTTTGCTCAACTCTCTGAAAGGCGCTGGCGTGTCGGCCGTAACGAACACCCCGCCTTCGGTAGGGGTACGGCACGTCCACCGCCCGGGTCTACGCTCAAGGAGGCACAAGGAAAGGTACGCGATGTTCGCAGCGTTCGGATTCGAAGCCCTGGGTGTAGTCGTCGGGGATATGTATTTCATCGACCCGGCCCCGCTCGCCGGTCAGGAAACCCCGGAACGGGGAGTCAGACTGGAACTCCGCCTCGTCGACCGGGCCGAGCCCCAAGGGTCGATCTACGCCGGCGTCCCGATCGCCTTCACCCGCCCGGTATGGCGGGTGGACATTTTCGGATCCACAGAGAGCCCGCCCGGGACCCTGGACCGGGCCCACCACCACCCCCGTTTCGACGGTTGGGAACCCGGGCGCCGGCACTTCGTCGCCGAGTTGTCAGCCGACCCGCTGTCCTGGCTGGCCGATCAGCTGGCCGACCCGGCCGCCGTGCTGGTCAGGGCGGGCGTCGGTACTGATGAGGTCACCAAAGCCGATGAGACCGGACTCGCCGCGGCGGCCCCGGAGATTGTCGCCGCAGTGAAACGGATGCTCGACGGCGTGCGGGACGGGGAATTGGCCCCGGCCCCCGCCGATCCGGTCGCCGCCGCCCGCACCGGCTGGCTCTGATCTTGACCCGGCCGGGTTCTTTCTAATCCGAAAGCATCCATCCTGCACGGCCGTTTCCACTCCTGAACACAGCACGTCCAGCCCGTCGATCGAGCAGTACACACCCATGGACGACGCCCGCGGCCTGCCGCAGTTCTGGACCGATGACCACCGCGACGCAGACACGGTCGGCGGTGGTCTCGATGAATATCAGCCCGATACGGCCCTCGAAGACATCAGGCCGGCTCATCCTCGCCATGCGGTCTTGGTCATGCCTGGTGGCCTCCTGCGTTTATGCCGGGCTTGTCGCACGTTTTCTTTTGTGGAGGCGAGTGCTTCTTTGAGGGTTGCGACGATGCGGCCGGGCTCAGCTCGAACCGTTCGTGCGGTAGCGCGCGCCAGCAGCGCCGGGGTAAACAGCTGGGAGGGACGCAGGTCGTGATTGAGCACCCGTAGAAATGATCGAGTCGCCTCGGTGTCGGTACTGACTTCTCGCAGTAGCCGGTTCGTCAGTGGCGACGCTGCTCCGGGGCGTCCCATCAGACTTGCGAACCAGTACATCTCATAGGCATCTTCGTCGCGCCAGCGCCACCAGGATTGCATGGCAGCGTCGAAATCCATCGCGTCCAAAGCGTTCTCGATTGTGTGTGCAAGCTGCTCAGCCTGCCGCAGCGCATCAGAGATGCCCTGCCCGGGCGTGAAATCTTTGAAAAGCCCGGCGTCGCCGACCAATACCCAGCCCGGGCCGGCGGATCGGCGGAAGTAGCCATGCCATTTGCTCACCACTCGGATTGGACCGACCCGTTGCCCACCGCCGACTACTTCGGCCAGCTCGGGCCATCTGCGAAGAGCAGCTGTGAAATAGCACACGCGATCAGCGTCAAACTCGGGCTGTCTTGTCAGATCCGGCGCGACGGCGACCATGTAGAG
>JBEKNM010000623.1:0-2873 GCA_049522835.1 Mycobacterium sp. | reverse complement strand
GTGATGAATGGGATCACCGGGTGCAGTAGCCGCAACAAGGTGTCCAGCACCGCGGCCAGCACGGCGGTGGTGTGCGGGTGTCCGTCCGCGAGCTGCGACTTGGCCAGTTCGAGGTACCAGTCACAGAATTCGTCCCAAGCGAAGTGGTAAAGCGCCTCGCAGGCGCGGCTGAACTCGTAGCCGTCGAGGGCCGAATCAACTTCGGCGCGAACCTCCTCCAGCCGCCCCAAGATCCAGCGGTCGGCGTCGGTCAGGTCAGCACGATCGGGCAGCGGCGCCAGGCTCGCACCGTTGAGTAGCGCGAACCGGGTGGCATTGAACAACTTGGTACCGAAGTTGCGCGACGCCCGGACGTGATCCTCGCCGACCGCGAGGTCGCCGCCGGGACTGGCGCCGCGAGCCAGGGTGAACCGCAGCGCGTCGGCCCCGAACATCTCCACCCAGTCCAGCGGGTCGATGACGTTGCCCTTGGACTTGCTCATCTTGCGGCCGGACTCGTCGCGAATCAGCCCGTGCAGGAAGACATCCGTGAACGGCACCTGTGGCCCGCGTTGGCCGCCTAGCGTGATGGCCTCGTCGCCGCCGACAAAGGTGCCGAACATCATCATCCGTGCGACCCAGAAGAACAGAATGTCGTATCCGGTCACCAGAACGCTTGTCGGATAGAACTTTTCCAGCTCCGGTGTCCGCGACGGCCAGCCCATGGTGGAGAACGGCCACAGCGCCGACGAGAACCAGGTGTCCAGCACGTCGGGATCCTGTTCCCAGCCGTCCGGGGGGGTGTCGTCCGGGCCGACGCACACCTGCTCTCCGTTGGGCCCGTACCAGATCGGGATGCGGTGTCCCCACCACAGCTGTCGCGAGATGCACCAGTCGTGCATGTCGTCGACCCAGGAGAACCAGCGCGGTTCCAGGCTGGCGGGGTGAATCACGGTGTCCCCGTTACGCACCGCGTCCCCGGCTGCCTTGGCCAGCGACTCCACCCTGACCCACCACTGCAGAGACAGCCGCGGCTCGATCGGTTCGCCGCTGCGCTCTGAGTGCCCGACGCTGTGCTGGTATGGCCGTTTCTCCGCGACGACCCGGCCTTGCGCCGCCAACGCTTCGCGCACCGCGACGCGGGCCTCGAAGCGGTCCATGCCGTCGAATTGCGTTCCGGTGTCGACGATCCGGCCCTTGGTGTCCAGGATGGAGATCATCGGCAACATATGTCGCAGCCCGATCTCGAAGTCGTTAGGGTCGTGAGCGGGCGTGACTTTTACTGCGCCGGTACCGAATTCGGGGTCGACGTGTTCGTCGGCGACGATGATGAGCTGCCGGTCTATGAACGGGTGCGGCAAGCTGGTACCGACCAGATGGCGGTAGCGCTCGTCGTCGGGATGGACCGCGATCGCGGTATCCCCCAGCATCGTCTCGATCCGGGTGGTGGCCACCACGATGTGCGGTTGCGAGTCGCCTTTTGTGGAATCGTCCGTGGAATCGTCCATTGAGCCGTACCGGAACGACACCAGCTCGCCTTCGACGTCGACATAGTTGACCTCGAGGTCCGAGATCGCCGTCTCAAGTACCGGCGACCAGTTGACCAGCCGCTCGGCTTGATAGATCAGACCGGCGTCGTAGAGCCTCTTGAAGATCGTGCGCACCGCCCGCGACAGACCATCGTCCATGGTGAATCGCTCGCGGCCCCAGTCCACGCCGTCACCGAGCCGGCGCATCTGGCCGCCGATCGCGCCGCCGGACTCACGCTTCCAGTCCCAGACCTTCTGGATGAACAGCTCCCGGCCTAAGTCCTCCTTGGTCTTGCCGTCGACCCCGAGCTGGCGTTCCACCACACTCTGAGTCGCGATACCCGCGTGGTCCATACCCGGCTGCCACAGCACCTCGTAGCCCTGCATTCGCTTGCGGCGCGTCAAGGCATCCATCATGGTGTGTTCCAGCGCGTGGCCCATGTGCAGGCTGCCGGTCACGTTCGGCGGTGGCAGCACGATCGAATACGCAGGTTTGCTGCTGGCCGGGTCCGCGGAGAAGTAGTCGGCTTCCAGCCACTTCTGGTAGATCGCGCCCTCCATCGCGCCTGGATCCCACGACTTGGGCAGTTCGGCGGCATCGCTGCGGCTGGCGGTCACCGGTCAATTCTAGGAACCGCCGCCCGCGCGCGTGTAATCGCCCGAACGCGCAGGTGGCGGCCCGAGTCCGCAGCTTGCCGTCAGCCGATCAGGGAATGGTGAGCACTTGGCCCGGTTGGATCAGGTCAGGATTGGGGATGCCGCTGGCATCGGCGATCACCTGATACTTGCTGCCGTCACCGTAGAAGCGCTCCGCGATGGCCCACAGCGTGTCGCCGGAGACGACGGTGTACGTCTGGACAACTGGTTCTGGGGCGGCCTCTGCAACGGGCTCGGCGACGGCTTCCGACGCAGCTTCGGGTTCGGCCTCCTCGGCGGCGGGCTCTGCGGCGGCCTCAGGTGCCGGCGGCGGCGGGGCGTCGGTCTCAGTCTTCGTCGACCAGGCCGGTCCGTCAGCGGCATACAGCACTAAGTTGCGATCGTCCTGAAGCACGAGTTTGACGTTCTTCTTGCCCTTTGTGTCGGTGTGCCACACCGGTTTGTCCGCCGTGTAGACAACAAAGTTGCCATCGGACTGCACTTCGGCGCGCACCACATCCTGGCCGTTGGTCTTGGTGTCCCACAGAGCTACGCCGCGGGAGGCCAGCACCAGGTTGCCGTCCTCTTGCAGGGTGAGGGTATAGGCCCCGTTGCTTGAGACCAGCGATTCCCCCCGGACAAGCTTCTGGCCCTGGGTGAGCGTGTCTGACATTGACATTCCTCTCGTTATCCAGTCCGGCCGGCTTGCAGCCGACGTCGTTGCCGGCG
>JBEKNM010000622.1:0-2883 GCA_049522835.1 Mycobacterium sp. | reverse complement strand
GGCGTCGGTGGCTGATATGGCGGCGGATACGGAGGTCGATATGGAGGTGGATACGGCGGCTGATTCGGCTGCCAGCCCGGATGTGGGGGAATGATGATCGGGATCGGAATTGGCATATTCGGGTTGGGCATAAGCCCGGGGATGCCCGGGGCCGGCGCGACGGGAGCAGGGGCAACCGGCGCCGGCCCACCCCCGCCGAGCGACGGTCCCTGCTGGGGAATGTAGCCGTTGGAGTCCGGAATGGTGCCGCCTTGGTATCCAGCGTTCGGCTGGTCAGGCGGGGGCGCTGGTACCGGCGCCTGTTGCTGCGTCGGCAGCAACGGCATGAACTTTCCCGGGGCCGCGTTCTGGTGTCCGACCACGGGCTCCTGAGCCGCGGCCGGCCGAACGGCGACCACCACCGCAACAGCCAGCGATGCAAACCCGATCACTGCGAAAGCGATGACGGCATTGCTGATGAGCAGCGACCGGGTGCTGAGCCGCACCGGGCCGGTGTGGGCGTCGGCATCGACGAAGTCGTCGTAGTCGTCGTCATATTCGTCGTCCATGTCGACGGGAAGCAGTTCGTCGTCACCGGCCATCGAGTACGCCAGCTGGTCGTCCGCATTCAGGTCGGCGAACGCAGCGGTGGGCACGATCGTCGTCTCGTCTCCGGTGGGCCTGGCCGCTGGGGCCATCGCGGTCGCACCTCCAGCCGAAAACGCCGACTGGGCCATCGTCGCATCAGGCGCACTCGCCAGCGCCGCTACTGCCAGCGCGGCACCGCGGGCGAGGGCGAAGGTGGGATCGTCGGCGATCTCCACCCGCACGGTCGACGCGTCGCGAAGCTGGTGGGCGACTCGGGCGAGGTCGGTGGATGCGCCCACCAGGTAGAGATCTCGCGGAGCGTCGGGCCGGTCACCAAGCCTCGCCATCAACGTGTCGAACGTCGCGGTGGCTTCCGCACCCGCAACCGGGCCGGCGGCCAGCAGGGTCGGCGACGAGTGCTCGTCAACCGCGGCCGCACCGATCATCGAAAGTGTTGCCGTCTCATCGTCGACCACCAGCACGGCGCCGGGCCGTCCCGCCACGCGCATCAGGGCACTCGCCGCCTGCGACTCCGACAGCACCGCGACATCGTGGACGCCGGAATCTTCCAGCGCCCGCCGCAGCTGGTCGGCTTTCGGGTGGTCCGTCCAGCAGAGCCGCGTGGCGACCAGGCGGTGGCTCTCGTCGGCCAGCAGCCGATTCGTGCCGACGACGGTCTCGGTCAACGTCTCGATCGGGCGATCAGCCAGATCGATGACCGATTGGTCGATCACGTCACGGCCCGCTGCGCCCGACCCGATGAGCGCCAATCGCGCAACGGGGCCGGTGACCGCAACACCAAGAACGACGTCCATCGCGGCTCTCCTTCAGCTGGACACCCCGCGCCAGCAATCTCGCGGCATCATTACACTGCGATACCGTCGGCAGTATCAATCATTTCGGCGACCACGTTCACCTACCAGCAAAGCGTAACCAGGTTCCTCAACGGCGGGCCGGTCGCCGCGGGACCACCGCCGCACAGTGTGCACGCCCTTAGCCCAGTGCCGCATCGTCCGAACGGAGACTATGTTCGCAATCGAGCGACAGAGTCGGTCTGGCAAGGTGTTCCCTCGCCGCCCGACCGAGCCTGTGCCGATAGTAACCGTCCTTGATCCTCAGGGAGCATCGTGAGGCAGAGCAGCGACGACACGCCCACCGGCCCCATCGGCAGGCAGGCGCAGCAAGCACGGCCCCAACCGGCGCACGCAAGCCGGCGACCGGCCGCGCCGGGGGGCGGCGCGGGCGGGGACCCCACACGGCGGTGGAACACCTTCGGCAATCTGAGCACCGCAGTTCTGCTCATCGGTGCGGTGCTGTTGCCCTGGAACCTGTATTTCGGGATCGGGATCCCCGACAGCAAGACGGCCTTGTTCGGAGTGCTCGGCGCGGTGACCCTGCTTTCCCTGGTTTCCTTGGCGGTGAGGGGCTGGCTTCGTATCGCGCTCAATGTCCCTTATCTGCTGTTGGTACTCGGCTTCGTCGTATTCGCCGTGTTCGAGACGATCCGATCCGGTGGCACCGTGCAGGTGCCCGGTGGCGTGGGGCCGGGCGCCTGGCTGGGGATCTCCGGCGCACTGTTGGCCGCGCAACCAGCGATCACCGGAGCAGCAGAGGATGACACCTATGGCCGGTGGAGCAGGTCGGCCAAGCTGCTCGGATACGCGTCAATCGTCGTGGCCGCACTGAGTTTTGCGTTCAACCTCTTCTGGCGCGTGCGCTACGCGCTGCAGGGCAGCAGCGGTGCGTCCGAGTTCGGCAACCAGAACATTGCCGTCATCGCGACGGCGGTGGTCTATGGCCTGGTGGCGTTGGCCGCCGTGCTGGTCGCGTCGGGGTGGGTGGTTCGCGCCACCAACGCATCCCGACTCGCGACCATCGCACTGGGGGCCTCGACACTCATCGCGGGGATTCTCGTGTGGAGCCTTCCCATCGGCCGTGACATCGACGCGTTCCATGGCATCGCGCAGAACACGTCGACGGCCGGGGTCGGGTACGAGGGCTATTTGGCGTGGGCCGCGGCTGCGGCGATCTTCGGGCCACGGACCCTGTTCGGCTATCGGCACACGCCGTCGACCGATGAACGCCCCTGGCGCACAGCCGCCCGAAATGGCCTGCTGCTGATCGCCCTATGGTGCGTCGGATCGGTGTTGATGAGAGCCACCGACCTCGCCGTCGCCGTGAGCCTGAACTACCCCTTCTCCCGCTACGACACGATGACGCTGGCCGGATTCGATCTGGCCACCGCGGTCCTCGCGGTCTGGCTTCGGATGAACCTGGCCGACGCCTCCGTCTCGGCGAGACTGATCTCGTCGCTGT
>JBEKNM010000621.1:0-2894 GCA_049522835.1 Mycobacterium sp. | reverse complement strand
CACACCCACCGGCCCGTTCCAGATGTTCCTGCGCCTGTACTGGCCAAAAGAAGCGGCCCTCAACGGTCAATGGGCGGCACCCAAGCCCGCAAAAACCTAAAGCAAGCTTCCCCGCCGTCCGCAAGATCGCATCGGTTGATCGCTCGTCAACCGACTCATACGAGGTGGGGACGCCGTACCACCGCCCAGAACGTCCAGAAGGTGGAGTGCAACGTGGAGGCCTCTTTATTGCGGGCGGCGTAGTTGTCCATCATCAGACGGAGCACCACGTCAGGACAGCGTAATAGTTGGCGCGTTGGGCGTTAAGGAATCGTTAGGAACCGCCGGAATCGACGCGCCAGGGTATTGCATTGGCCCGACGGACCGGGCGCGGGTGGACCGACGAAGGAGGAACCCGGCAGATGTCTGTGCTGGTGCACGTCCTGCCGACGGTGGCGGTTTTCGCCGTACTCGGTCTGGTGCAGAGGCAGTTCGAACGAGTGTGAGTTACCACAACGCCTGCAGGTGGCACGGGTCGCCAAAACCCCGGGCGACACCCCGGATCAACTGCGGGCCGCAGTGCGCGACAATCAGCACGGACCTGACCTCGGCTTCCTGGGCGCAGCCCGGGTCAATGTCCTCGAGCACAGACCCGCCGCACCGAGTGGCCACGAAGTCCGATCCCGACAAGAGAGATGTGCCGTGAGGGGCAACTTCCGTATCTACCTCGGGGCAGCTCCCGGGGTGGGCAAGACCTTCGCGATGCTGGCGGAGGGCAGGCGACGCAGCCAGCGCGGATGCGACGTGGTCGTCGGGCTCGTCGAAACCCACGGGCGGGCACGCACCGTCGAGGCCGTCGAGGGCCTCGAGGTCATACCCCGTCGGAACTTGATCTACCGCGGCCACGCGTTCACCGAGATGGATACCGATGCGGTGATTCGTCGCGCTCCGGCACTGGCTCTGGTCGACGAGCTGGCGCACACCAACGTGCCGGGATCCGCCCACGAGAAACGCTGGCAGGACATCGAACGACTGCTCGACGCCGGCATCGATGTGATCTCCACGGTCAACATCCAGCACCTCGAGTCGGTCAACGACGTCGTCGAACAGATCACCGGCATTCCGCAACGGGAAACTATCCCCGACGAGGTCGTCCGGCGCGCCAACCAAGTCGAGTTGGTGGATATGGCACCCGAAGCCCTTCGCCGGCGGATGGCGCACGGCAACGTCTACTCCGCCGAGAAGGTCGACGCAGCACTGAGCAAATACTTTCGCGTCGGTAACCTCACCGCGCTGCGCGAGCTGGCATTGCTGTGGCTGGTGGACAAGGTCGACGATCAACTTCACCATTACCGCGCCGATCACGGGATCGGCACCACCTGGGAGGCGCGGGAGCGCGTCGTCGTCGCGCTCACCGGCGGCCCGGAAGGCGAGACCCTGATCCGCCGCGCATCCCGGATCGCGGCCCGATCGCGCGGCGCCGACCTCATGGCGGTCCATGTCATAGGGCGGGACGGGCTCACCCGTAGAGACCCCGCCATGCTCGCCCGCCAACGCACGCTCGTCGAGAGCCTCGGAGGCACCTACCATCAGGTTGTCGGCGATGACATCGCCGAGGCGCTGCTGCAGTTCGCCCGCGGGGTCAACGCCACCCAATTGGTGCTGGGCGCATCGCGGCGTGGCAGCTTCGCTCAGTTCTTCTCGCGCGGTGTCGGCGCCGAGACCACCGCGATGTCGGATTCGATCGACGTGCACGTGGTCAAACACGGGTACACGCACACCGGGGGCTGGTCGCGGCGGATGTCCGCGCTGGGCAGCCGACGCCGCTACGTCGCATTCGTCCTCGGCGTAGCCGGAATGCCGCTGCTCACCCTGCTCCTGGCGAATCTGCGGGATCAGCTGTCGTTGCCCAGCGACATCTTGATGTTCCTCGCCGGCGTCGTCGGGGTAACACTCGTCGGCGGACTCTATCCGGGGCTGCTGACGGCCGCGCTCGGCTTTCTGCTGCTCGACTATTACTTCACGGCGCCGATCCACTCGTTCAGGATCGCCGGCATCGAGGACATCGAGGCGCTGACCGCCTACCTCGTCGTCGCGGCCACCGTCGCCATCGTCGTCGACACGGCGGCCCGGCGCACCCGGGAGGCGGCCAGCGCCAGTGCCGAAGCCGCCGTGCTGGCCACCCTGTCGGGCAGCGTCCTGCGCGGCGGACACTCCGCCCAGGCCATTCTCGAACAGCTCCGGCAAACCTACGCGCTTTCGGCGGTGACGTTGCTGGAACGCCCCCCCGACACCCCGGCCACCCCGGGACGGCAGCGCGAACCACAACGGTGGCGGGTCGCGGCAACAACCGGAGACCGTCCTTGCAGCAGCCCCGAGGACAGCGACACGGAGATACCGATCGATGACGGCCTGGTGCTGGCGCTGCGCGGGCACCTGCTGACGTCCGCCGACCGGCGGGTCCTCGAGGCGTTCGCCGCGCAAGCCGCCATCGCGTTACACCAGCGCCAGCTGCGCGATGAGGCCGAAAAGGTGCACCGACTCGAAGAAGCTGACCGGCTGAACACGGCGATCCTCAGTACCGTCAGCCACGACCTGCGCACCCCCCTGGCGGCTGCAAGAGCGGCAGTGGACAGCATCGGAACTGCCGGCCTGCAGCCCAGCGCAGCAGACCACCGTGAACTCGTCGGTATCGCAGCGCAATCCCTCGACAAACTGGACCGACTGGTCGCCAACCTGATCGACATGAGCAGACTGCAGTCCCGCGTAATGGGCGTCAGCCTGGCCCCGGTGGCCATCCAGGAGGCGCTGCCACAGGCTCTCGACCGCATCGGATCCCGCACTCGCGACGTGCAACCCATAATCGCCCCCAACCTGCCCGAGGCCCTCGCCGATCCAGGGTTACTCGAACACGT
>JBEKNM010000620.1:0-2906 GCA_049522835.1 Mycobacterium sp. | reverse complement strand
CGACGCCGGCCGACAAAGCTCGTCACCTCCGCCGGTAGATTGCCGCCACCGTGAACTACCCCGGCGCTCTGCACCACGGGCTCAGCGTACGCGGGCCCTACCGGCCGCGAAGTGGGGTTGCGCTCGGTCAATCCTGCCCCCAAACGGCCGCGGCAACCATCACGTCTTCGACTGAGTTCGTTTCGACGGCGGCCCGCGTAGCTGCACGCCCAGCAGCCCTCGGCGATGGACGGTCGCTCAGGCACGCAGGCCCGCAGCTAGGACGTCGAGCAAGCTGCTGGCGTTGGCGGCCGCGGGAAGCTCGGCGACAGTGGCGGTCAGTTGCGCCCATCGGTGACGGGGAATGGTCCCGCCGACGGCACGGTCGAACTTGCTCAGCACGAGGTCCCATCAGTCGTTGGGACGACAGGTCGGAGTGTGGTCGATCAATTTCGTTAGATATGCTTAGCATTCTACGTTTGCCCAACAGGTGTAAGCAAACGACGCTTGTTCAGGATGACTCGGAGCTGATCGGCCTAGGTCGAATACGGCGGATCTGAATACCCACTCGCCCGCCAAATCCGCTGCACCTCAGTCAGATTGATGACGATCCGACGGCTAGGTGCCGTTGCGAATTCGTCTATGACGGCGGATAGTTATGCGCGGTTGGAAGATGCCGCCGGAGGCGGCGAGTATCCGGCAGCAGTCCGCGCCGGCGTGCACGCATTGTTCGACGCGCCCCAACACTCACGAATGTGCGGGGTTTGCGTTGTGAGACGAGAACGCCGGCGAGCTGGCGAGGCGTTCCAGCGGTACCAATGCCTTGGTCAACGTCTCCCGATCGGATTCACTGAGCTCGCTCAGCATTGCCACCAGAGCGGCGCGGCGGCTGGTCAACGACTCGCGGAGCACGGCCAGACCCCGTGGCGTAATGTCCACCAACACTGCGCGCTTGTCGCACGCATCACCGGACCGTTGCACCAGGCCAAGTTTCTCCAGCCGGCGGATCGCCACCGTGATGGTCGGGGCTCGAACCCATTCGTGAGCAGCGAGTTCGACCATCCGGATGGGGCCCGGCCGCGCAGCACGTGCAGGATGGAGAGCTGAGCAGGTGAGAGATCACCGGTCGCCACGCGGCTGGTATCGCCCCGACGTTGGACTAAAGAGAGTCTGGACAGAACACGATGGAGTTCCTCGGCCAGCTCATCGAGCTTGCGTTCGGACTCCACCATCGTCTCCAACGACTGGGTGAGAGCAGACAACAGCGCGCCTCGGATGACAGCCCGCTCTCGATCAGGTCGATCGGTCTGCAAGGTCGCTGAAGGTCATGAACCCGGTCAGTGGAGCATCCGTCCGTTGACCAATACCCGGCCTCTTTGGTGATTGCCACTAGCGGCCCGTGGTTGAGACTGCCGTGGCAGCGACGCTGATTGCGACGGGAAAACTACCTAGCCGATACCTAAATCGTGACGTCGCGGTCCTCACCGGCCAGGGCCACCGCGACCTGACCAACCACTGTGTTGCGCCCGACGACCGTGACCACCAGCATGTTTGGCCGTGCTGCGCGCGGGCGAAGCGATGCGCCGACCGACCAGCCACTCGCCAAGCAATCACCGAACACCGCCGCCAGGTTGCGGGTCGTCTGCGTGCCGTGCCGTGCTGACGCTTCGCTGCTTCGGTGTTGACCACGCAAACCTAGGTAGCGCACAGGTAGTTCTGCGGTGCCGCCCGGGCCGTGTACCGGTGTCTGGTGAATAAGTACCCGCAATGAGCCCTTCGAGCCCAAAGACGAGACCGCTCGTCACGTGAACCTGTGGCATCGCCGCAGCGGAAAGGCCCACCATGTCAACGATCACCGTCGGCCAAGAAAGCACCGACGACATCGACCAGTTCTACGAGGACCACGGCACCGGGCTGCCGGTTGTCCTGATTCACGGCTACCCACCGAACGGAAAGCTCCGGTATATGCCCGTTGCGCCGACACTTCGCCGGCGTGGCCGGGGCTGTCGACGAGCGCTTCTGAACCCACCGCGACCGGCGTGCCGAACGATTGGCGAGGCCGTCGTCACGATGCAGCACGCCACTAACAAGCCGTTATCGATTTCGCGCGATGGCTTTCCGCACAAGTCGCGCTGCCGATCTCGCGCCAACTCCTCGAGAGAACGCGACCGCTCCCGCCGTAGCGGCGCCCCGTTCGAATAGCCAAACACATTCGTTTTCGGCCGGATTCACGCTCCCCGGCTTCTGCCCCCTGTTTGGAGGTTCGTCGATGTTGCTTGATACCTGCGCAGCGTGGCCAACGCGCCTCTTGGTCGACCTGGGCGTGACGGACCGGCAGGTCAGCCGGGCCTGTCTGGGCTTCGCGACGTCTGAGTGCGTCGATCAGACTGGGCCGCCTGCCATCTGGCGCCCCGTGAGCAGAACAGTCGCCGGGGCTGGGTTGGCCGGCCAACGATCGGGCGGAGGTGCTCTGGATCCTCAATGCCACGCGGACCGCTCGCAGGCGCCTGAGGGAGGAGAAGAATGACGGGCGTTGTCGGGCGGATATGGATACCGCTGGTGCTGGTGGTGGTGTTGGCTGTCTCGGGATTGATCGTTATGCGGCTGCACAAGCTCTTTGGCTCCCAGGACCTCAATGCCAATGCGGCGCCGGTATCGAGATCGTGCAGTTCAACCCGAAGATTGTGGTCTATGACGTACTTGGCCCGGCAGGCACTAGTGCCAGGATCGACTACCACGACGCGGACGCGAATACCCATGAGCTCAATGCGGCCCTGCCGTGGTCAACCACGATCTCCACGACGTTGCCCGCGATGGCCGCCAACATCCTGGTGCAGGGCGACAGCGATCAGATCGGCTGTCGTATCACCGTGGACGGGACGGTCCGGGATGAGAAAAGTACCGATGGGGTTAACGCGCAGACCTTT
>JBEKNM010000619.1:0-2925 GCA_049522835.1 Mycobacterium sp. | reverse complement strand
GTACGTGAGGTCAGGTACAACTCCAGGCGGGAGATTCGGCTTCAGGTTCTCGTTGAAAAACTTCTGGCTGTCCGCCTCGGACTCCCAGATCTCGATCAAGCGCATCCCGCCGGCGGGACTCGGACCTCCGGCGTGGGACATGAAGCCGTTCGCCGAACGCAGGCCACGAATCTCGAAATCCATCGCATCCCCTAAGTCGGGGTGTTGCGACGACTGAGGAGGAAAAGGCGGCCTACAACGCAGCGATGACCGTCGATGACGAAATGGTCTTGCAGGAGCTACGGCGGCGCATGTCCTACGACGTCGCCCGGATGCAGACCACAGCGACTCCAGTGCCCTATCTCGTCTTGGGTGACACCAATGACACGTGGTTCAAGCCGTGGCCCGAAGCGGCACCACACGACCTCATCGGCGACACGCCCGAGGAGGCATTTCTAAACGCGACGAAAGCGCCTCTGCGTGAGGTCATTCGGATGGGTTTGCTGTTGTGGGATCGCACGAAGGCCGGCGACGTGGCCCTCAGCGCCAGCACACTGGAGAGCACGGTTGATGATCCGGCTGCTCTTGGGTTGCTGCGGTCGTCGGCGGCGTTGTCGGTCAAGGCTTACCGCAAGCGGCTCGCGAAGGAGCTGGCGAACGGATCTCTTGCACACCGCAGATACACGTTCACCGAATGCCCGTTGATCGAGATCACCGACGGCGACTACATCGTGTTGCGACCCGCCTGGGTGCTGGACCGCTTCTGCGGCTCGCAACTGTACTGGCAGACTTTCTTCCAATTCGGCCTCGACAAGACACTTCCCGGTCAGCAGTTCAGCCAGGCGATGAACTACGTGTTCGAGGCCACTGTCGGCTATTTATTCCGGAAGGCGACCCGGCGCGCCCGCCCGAAAATCACGCTGATCACTGAAGCCCAGATGCAGCAGGCTTGGACGAAGAAGGGTCACACCCCGTCGGTATGCGACTGGGTGCTGGTGTGGGACAACACTTGTCTGTTGGTGGACGCGACCAACCACTGGCTCGACGAGAAGGCGGCACAGGGATTCGCCGATCCCGAGGAATATGAGGCCGACCTGCAGGACACGTTCGTCAAGAAAAAATTCAAGCGGCTGCAGTCCACGAAGGCCTTGCTCATCGACACCGGCTGGGAAGGAAGCACATTCGACGAAAACACCGTGTTTGTGCCAATGGTCGTGGTCCCCAATGCCGGCATCCCGGCCAGCGTGTCCGCTGATGTCGACATCAAGTTGCGGTTGGGTCAGCTCGGCCCGAACGTGAGGTCGCCGGGCATCCTCGTGTATCACGAACTGCAGGTGTTCGAAGGGGTTTCTGAGCACCGAATGCCAACGCGGTTCGTCGAGCTGCTTGCGCAGTGGCGGACCGTGTGCACCACATCGATGCCGGTGCGCCCGCAGACGTTCCTCGAATTGTGCGGTCTCGACCGCCCGATGAGCCGCTCCGTCCGAGTTGCGATGCGAGGCTTGCTCGACAAGCTGGGACCTCCAATCCCTCCTTCTGTGTCAAATCTTTGACAGGTCGAACGCGTCGCCGTCATCGTCAGCATCGTCGCCCGCCTGAGCAGCCTCGTCGGCCGGCCTTCGCGTCGATCGCCTGAATCCGCGCGGCCACGTCGAGCAACTCCCGCACCAGCTGCGCTACCGCATGAACCGGCACGTCGTTGGCGTCGAGGGCGGCGAAGGTCGATGGGGTGGGCGTGCACACCCTGCGCCATTCCGCCGCCGTCTCGCGGCTCGAATCCGGGGTGCACATCAAGGCCGTCGCGGACCTACTCGGCCACTCCTCCATCGCCATCACCGGCGACGTGTACGGCCACACATCCGACGACACGGCCCGCGCTGCGGTCGACGGCTTGGCCGCACGCCTCGGCCTCATACACACCGGCGGACGGTGACGGGGCGTGTGATTAGCAAGTCTAATGTGGCCAATACGTGTCCATTAAGCATGAAAATGACCCCAGAGGTCGCACCTCTGGGGTCATTTTCGCTGGTAGCGGGGACAGGATTCGAACCTGCGACCTCTGGGTTATGAGCCCAGCGAGCTACCGAGCTGCTCCACCCCGCGTCGGGTAAATACCAGGTTACCGAACACGTACGAAGCTCACCAAATCGCGGGCTCAGCGATCCCGATCGGCTTGGATTCCGCTGCCCGGCGACCAGTGTCAACCTCGCTCTCGGCGGCTTCAGTGCGTGGGCGGGCTCAGCCTGTACCGCTGCCTGATGTCGTCCATCCAGTCCGGCGTCCCGTAGGTCAGCCCGTACTTGACGGCCAGTGCGCCGAACTCGGGCTAGCTCATGCAGGATCTGTCCGGCCGGATCGTTCGCATGCTCAACGAGCAGTTCACCCAGCTCGCGGAAGTAGTCCTCGAAACCACCGGGAGTGATGATCTCGATTATCCGGCCCGGCTGACTGCCGGCATTCCACATCGCGTGCACCTGTCCACGAGGTTTGGTGATGTAGCCGCCGGGACCCAGCACCACCTCGCTGTCGTCGGAGCGAAAGCCGATCTCGCCCGCGACCACGATCGAGTGCTCGTCCTCCCGAGTGTGCTGATTCGCCGCAGTGATCGCGCCGACCGCGAACGGATGCTCGACGATCGCCACTTCTCCCCCGGTGTTGCGGCTGGACAACTTGAACACAGCCCCGAATCCGGGCAGGGCCACCGTGTCTCCCTCGCCGGGCTGCACCACTGTGACGCCGATCTGATTCGCATCGACCATCTGACATTCCTCCTCATACCAACCGTTACTTTTCTTGTTGGCCATTGTTGGCCATTGCCGGGGTAACGGTTGCCCGGCCCGGTAGCCCTGTGCTTGCCCGGCAGGGTGCACGGGATGTGGTTCCCCGCGTCCCTTGCCGGTGACGGCTATCGGTACTCGCCTGTCGACTGTCGCGTCCGGCCTGGTC
>JBEKNM010000618.1:0-2934 GCA_049522835.1 Mycobacterium sp. | reverse complement strand
GGACCGGGTTCCTCGACGGCGCCGTCAGGTCGGGCCAGCGCGCCGCCGCCGAAGTCGCCGCCGCGTTATGAGCCGACCCGCTGCTCCCGGGCCTGGCGGTCACCGAGTCGGCGAGTGCCCGCATGTGGCGGTTCACCTCACCGGGCAGTTCTAGTGCTGTGTCTCGCAAATAGCTAACGCGTTGTGGGGTGGTCTCGGTCGGCGCCGCATCGGCAGGTATTGCAGGCCCGGGTGTTATTGATGGCTGCTGATGGGGTGGCCAACGCGGTGATCGCCGACGAAGTCGGGGTGACACCGGTGACGGTGCGGGCGTGGCGCAAGCAGTTCGTCGTTGACGGGTTGGCCGGGCCTGCACGAGAAATCACCGCTCGAGTATGCCAAGTCCATCCACATCCCAACGCTCGTCGCGCAGGTTCATGACGACTCGATGACACGTCCCGAGGATGTGCAGTCGATCTATGACGCCGTCGGCGTTGAGGAGAAAAAGCCCGTGTGGATCGAGTGGACGACCCGACGTTTCGACGGGTACAACTGCTCCCACTCCGGGTAGCCGCCCCGACCAGCTGTACCGACCAGTGGTCTTGTATACCGACCACTGGTCGGTTAAGTTGGGCGTACCCGTGGTGGAGGTGGCAATGCTCCAGTCAGACCCGTCGCAGTTTCGCACCCGCATGTTCGCTCGCGCGTTCGGGCCGTTCTTTTTGATCGTCCCGTCCATCATCGCGGTGCGCGCCTCGTCGCAGATGCCCGTTCTGTTGCACGAGTTCGCCGGCGACCCGATGTGGCAGTGGGTGCTTGGGGCTGTTCTGCTTCTCTGGGGCAGCGTCATCATTGCTTTCCACCAGTATTGGCGGAGTGTCGCAGCTGTAATGGTATCGCTGCTCGGTTGGTTTCTTGCCATCCGCGGGGTGTTGATCCTGGCTATCCCCAACGTTTACAACTCGGCCGGCGACGCCTTAGAGCAGGACGCTATCCCGTTGGTGCGCGCCATCTTTGCCGGATTGGCATTGGTCGGTCTGTACCTGACCTACGTAGGTTGGATCGCAAATCCGGACCCGGCCCAACAAGACGGTCGCCCGGATGCCGCGGGTCATTAAGCATCCCGATATTCGTCGCGCAGAGATTCTGGACCGCGCCTCGGCACTGTTTGTGCAGCGCGGTTATGACAATGTCAGTCTCAACGATTTGATCGCAGATGCCGGAGTCTCCAAAGGCGCTTTTTACCACTGGTTTCCGTCGAAGGATGCGTTGATTACCGCCTTGGCCGAGCGCGCTGCCCACGATCAATTCGTCGCCATCGAAATCGCGATCGCCCAGTGCTCCGGCAACGCAATGGATCGACTGAATGCACTGCTGCAGGCCGGTTTTGACGTCAAGATGAGGATGGGAACGCCTGACCAATTAGCGGCGATGGTCTCGCTGCTGCGACCCGAGAACGCGCACCTGTACGGGCGGATCGTCGCAGTTAGCGAGAATCTAATGCGGCCGCTGCTGACACACGTGATATCTGTTGGAGTGCAAGAAGCGATCTTCAATACATTCGACGCCGAAGGTGTCGCCGACATGATTCAGGGACTCGCCGCACGCGTCAACTCGAACGTCGTGCAGATATTCGATGCCACCGATGAGTCAGGTAGAGACCACGCCATCGATGTTCTGACCAGGCGGCTCAAGCTTCATGGGTTAACCGTCGACCGCGTCCTGGGGCTACCCGACGGAAGCGTCACCGTACTCAGCCGCGCACAGGTCGAAAGCATGGTCGCGGCCTTGCCCCGGAATTATTAGGTACACGGCCCAGAGCAGGGCCGATTCCATCGTCCGTCACTAACAAGCAGTTCGGCGCTTTTGAAATCGTTGTTCAGCAGCAGAACTCGCCGCTAACTTTCCAGCGCTTTTGCGCAGCCCTCAAGGATTGCACGAAAGCTCGACCGGAGCAGCCGACTGCTGACCGCCTCCAAGACCTTGCCTCCCGCCCGAGCCGGATGGGTGTAGCTGCTCAGCCAGTCGACGCGGGTGCCCTCGCCCGACGCGGCGAACGTCAGTGTGCCGCCCTCGTGATTGAACGGCGGGAATGATCGGACGATGAGGTACGAGTAGCTGCGCGGCCGATCGTAGGCCGTGATCTCTTCCCGGAACCAGTTGCCAACCCCGATGACTTGGCGCACCGCACCCGCGCCAGGCCCTGACGAGTCTTTGGCGTAACCGGCCCTGAGAACCAACTGAGCGGCAGCCAAATTGACCGGGTCGGCCAGCCAGTCGAAGACCTGTTCCACAGGTGCACTGATCGTCCGCTCCACGTGAAGCTCGACCATGACATCTCCTGCCTGGCAGTAACGGCGTTGTCCGACGTTGTCTCAGGAACATGCTACAGCCGGGCCTAGCAAAGCTCGCCGGCGCAGCGGGCAATCACAGGTGTCTTTGCGCAGTCCCACACCGTCGCAAATGGGGCCAGTTCTGGCCACGAACGGGGGTTTGCTGGTGCCCGGTCCAGCTAACCCTGTTTGCCCCTGCCGGTCACGTGCCGGCTCGGTTACGAAGATCCAAACACGCCGGAGAACGGACCGGGGAAGGTATTTCACCGCCCATCCCCACGAGCAAAGCGACCTGCTCGCGATGTCAACTTGAAGTGGCCCCGGCGTGACGAGTTTTAGTGGTCCACCGCGGGTCACCGTCCAGGTGGTGTCAAGTTTGCCTGGCCCCACCCCATCGCTCTAAGGAGTCGATGACGGGAGGGCGGAGTGGCAGCGTCTTTAGTGTCGGCTCATGATTTGGCAAATCACCTGCCGCAGTTGTTCTTCCGGCGATCCGGGCAGGGCGTCTGTCCGCCATGCGACGAAATCGTCGGGATGCATCAACACCGCCGCCTCCGGTCATAGCCCTGTCAATTGTGCCCACCGACCATCCACGTCGCGGATGTAGGTGTCGGTGTCGGGC
>JBEKNM010000617.1:0-2936 GCA_049522835.1 Mycobacterium sp. | reverse complement strand
GCCGCCGGAGATCAATTCATTGTTGATGTATTCGGGTGCGGGGTCGCCTCCAACATCGGAGCCGACCCCGCACCCGAATACATCAACAATGAATTGATCTCCGGCGGCAACACCTGAAAATTCATCAGCCCCCTCCGCTTCCGTCGAGTCGCAGCTCTATGTTGGTCGCAAAAAAAGGGTCCGTAGTTCCGATGTCTCCGTAGTTCGCTCGCCATCCGACGCACAGCCGGGCCGGTGCGGGGCGTAGCTTGCTAACTCGTCACCAACACGCTTGGGAAGACATTTGGGGAGGTTGACCATCGAACCGTCACTAGCGTGGCTGCTTGCACCGCTTACGGTGGAGACCTTTCTCGACAAGGTCTGGACAGCAACGCATTACCACATCAAGCGGCACTCCGCCGGCTACTTCGACAGCATGCTGCACGCGCCATCGGCGATTGAGGAACTGTTGGAGCTCTTTCGCCGAGAGCCTTCGGCGGTGCGCCTGATCAGGGGGGACGACAAGAAGAGTGGGTCTGACAGCTACCTGCTTGTTGATGGCAGCCTCGATCTTGTCGGCATCCGCAACGACTTTGCCGATGGCTTCACGATCGTCGTGGACGGCGTTGAGCGCTACGTGCGCGCGATTGCTTCGCTGGCCCATTCCATCGAGGTCGAGCTGAACTTCCCGATACAGATCAACGCGTACATCACGCCGCCTGGATCGCGAGGACTCGTTCCTCACTACGACGATCACGACGTGTTGATCCTGCAGATCCAGGGATCGAAGGTCTGGCATCTCTACAACGGCGTCGACATACCGCCTCACCAGATGCAGCGTCGTGATAAGGCGGTTCCTACCGACGGCCTGCCGTTGCCTACCGACTTGTGCCTGGAAGTCGGCGACGTGCTTTACCTGCCACGAGGCCTGGTGCATGCGGCTGACACAGACGCAGAGCCGTCCATCCACTTGACCGTCGGAATCCACGCGCCCACCGCGCTCACACTTGCCATCGGGGCGCTCCACTCGCTGAGTTTTCACGATGACCGGTTGAACGCCCAGCTGCCGCCACGGCATCTAGATGATGCGGACGTGTATTCGACCCTGGCCGTGCTCCTGCGTGACGCTGTCAGAACCGTCGAGGACCCGAGCGCCATCGCAAAAGGTCTCGACGCATTGGCGGACGTCCTGATCCGCCGCGGCCGATGCCCACCAGTCGGGCAGATCTCGAAGGCCGGCGGAATCGACGGGCGAACACTGGTGACGAAGTACAAACCGCTTTATTCGCGGGTGCAGACTGTGGCCGGCGGCGTTGCGCTGCAGTTTGCCAAATTGTCGATAAACGCCGGTGCCGACCACGAAGGCGCGCTGCTATTCATCTCGAGCAGCACTGAGCCGTTTCGGGTTTGCGATCTGCCGGGGCTGCGTGCCGAGCAACAGATCGAGCTGGCCCGAAAGCTGATCGTGAGCGGATTCCTCGTCCGGCCGTCCGATGACTGATTCAGACACCCGGCTGGTCAGATGAAGCTCGCCGACCTCGCCCGCTGGACGCCGGTCAGATTGGACTTTTCCGGCCCCGCACCGGCCGTCTTGTGGGCCGATCTCTCCGCAGAGCGCTTCGTCGAACCGTTCTTCGACCAGACTGTCGCGCGCTGGGCGTCCGGCCCGCGGGCCCGGCCTCTGGTCAAGACTGGGCTCGACGCGCTCGTCGCTCTGGATGCCGAACCGTCGCTCGAGCCGGCAGGCATGATATTTCACCTCTCGCGGTGCGGATCTACGCTCGTATCCCGACTCCTGGGCACTCTTCCCGGCGTCGTCGTCGCCGCCGAGCCGGCGCCGCTCAACGCACTGCTAGGGCTCAATCCCGATCGGGTCGACGAGGCCAGGCTGGTTGGGGTTGTGCAGCTTCTGGTGCGGGCGCTCGGCCGATGCCGGCACGGTGACGAACGGCGCCTGGTGCTCAAGTGCTCGAGCTGGAACATCCGCCGCCGGGCGGTGCTCGCCGCCGCCTTCCCCGAAACGCCTTGGATCTGGGTTCAGCGCGACCCCGCGCGCGTCCTGGCCTCACTCCTCGCCGAGCCGCCGGGCTGGCTCGGGCTCCAGGCCGCGCCCCAACGGGCAGCGCGGCGTTTCGGCCTGGATCCGGCCGCGGTCCCGGCCATGGGGCGTGCCGAGTTCGCGGCCCGCGCGCTCGGCGCAATGCTGGCGGCTGCCGCGACCGATCCGGCTCGGCGCCTCTGCATCGACCATGCCGACCTGCCCGCCGCGGTTTGGACGCTCGTGGCTGCCCATCTCGGGCTCGAGGCCGATCCTGCGGCAATCCAGCGCATGGTCGACGAGTCTCGGTTCTACTCCAAGGATCCTGCAGCCCGGATATTTACCGGCGATGCCCCGGAGGGCCGCCCGATGACCGATGCGATGCGGGAGGCTGCTCAGCGCTTCGCGGAGCCCGGCTATCGCGCGCTCGGGTCAGACAGATAGCGTGGCGGCCCGCTTCCTCGCGTGGCACCGTAGCGACGGTGGAATTTCTCTAATTGCCCGGTGGTGTCGACGAAACGGCGTCCGCCGGTCCAGAAAGGGTGCGAATCAGAGGTGACGTCAATCACCACAAGTGGATAGGTGCGCACGCCTTCCGGCGTCTGCCATTCGATGGTGCGTGAACTGCGTATTGTCGACCGGGTCAGAAACATGGCACCGGTAGACGCGTCTTGGAAGACGACCGGATGGTAATCGGGGTGGATCGAGGGTTTCATCAGCGGTCTCCGTCCTGGGCGTGGTGGACAGGCGTGTCCTCAGCGGTTTCTGACGCGCCTGCGCAGGGGTCCTCGTGCCAGTCGCCGAACGGATCGTCGTAGTGGAGCCAGTCCTGCGGGAAGCGAAGCTCGTCGCCACTGAGCAGAGCGCCATCGAGGGCGTCGAGGATTTCGGCGGCGTCCGCGTTGTACACCAGCACGGT
>JBEKNM010000616.1:0-2943 GCA_049522835.1 Mycobacterium sp. | reverse complement strand
GACTTCGCCGTCGCCCTGATGATCGGCGGCCTCGCCCACCACTAGCCCCCCGCCCTCCCACCTCGCCGGGCAGATGAGCAGGACACCGGTCGGGATCCAGCTGGCCGCGCTCTACGCCCGCGACGACGATTTCGCGTTCCTGCAGCGCACCATCGACGCGATCGCCGTCGCCGCGGACGACCAGGACCCGTTCCAGACCCTCGACATGCGCTTTCACATCGGGATCGCCTGCGCCATCGGCAATATCACCGTGCTGCGGTTGGCCAAGCTACTGACCGGAACCCTTTGGGCGGCAAGGAAACTTCTGCCCACCTATGGGCTGGAAACCCCAGACTTCACCCTCGACATCCACACCACAACGCTGGCCGCCCTGATGAGCCGAAACCCCGCCAACGTCGCCGCGGTCATGGACGAAGACCTCGCCCAACTCAAACACGCCTGGCAATGCGAAAACCAGCGCACCGTCGGCTGCGCGCTTGCTAGGTTGGCTTGGGCTGCGCTGATCCGTAGCTTCAGCGACTGTTGCGGGGTGTTGGGTGAGCTTGAGTGTGGCCAGGTTCGTGGCATTCATTCGCGCCGGCTACCCGCACGGCGTCCCTCAGAGCGACTACAGACCGCTGCTGGCACTGCTGCGGCGTCGTATGCGACGACGAGGTAGCGGCGGTGGCTAGAGACCTGGCGGCTCGTGGCGAGTTGAAGTTGCACATCGACATCGCCGATATTGGCGCGGCCATCACGCGGATCACTGACGAAACTTCCATCCGCGGCAGATCTCGAACGTGTCCAGCGTCGCCTTGGCGGCGACTGGCTGGTCCGGTGACCCTACTCACTCTTGTGGGCGTTGCTCCGCGGCTTTCCAGCGCTTGTGAGCTTCGCAGTCGGCGCGCCAGCAACTGGGGCCGTGTCGCTGTTCATCGCGGAGGCCGATTTCGACCACTTGGTAGTACTTCAAGTGGCCGCACTCGCAATCCTCGCCTGTGTAGTCGTTGTAGCTCACCGGTCCCCCGCTCGAAAGCGTCACCCGCAGCCGCTTCTTGACTACCTCAGACTAAGCATGCGGCAACCCGTGGCTGGTTGTCCCGTTATTCATTTTCTTTACGTGGGCGCAAATTCTCGGGCCAGGGGCGGGTCGAAGATAGATTCCCCGGTCGTCGTTGTCCTGCGTATTGCGGACAGTACTAGCAAACCGAGTCGGCGACGGCCTCTCCCAGTACGTCATCAGGTTACGCACGGGCTGCCATGTTCTGGCCCGGAGCCTCATCAGGTCGCGGTGGGCTGACCGGCCAAGCCCCCTCCGCGAGAGCGGCGCGCGCGCTGCTCTCGCGGAGGGGCGCCAAGTCAGGACTTGGAGAGTTGGTGGGGGCAGTAGAATTTCGCCGAGATCATGGCGTAATTGGATGCGTTTTCCATATCGAATCCGGGATTGTGGGTTTTCACGTCGTGGACTAGCTCCAGGCCCGACTCGCCGTTATTCAAGCACGTGCACACCGCTTTGCCGGACATGATGGCTTGACCCGGGTTGCTGTAGGTGATGCCGACTTGGTGCAGAGCAGCGAGGAAGCCTGCGTCGTCACCGTCCAGAGGAGCAGGAGGAGGATCGGCATATGCCGGTGCGGCGAGGCCGATCATGGCCGAAACGCCGAGTAGCGCTAGTAGCAGTCTCATAACTTATCACTCTCCCAATTAGGTTGATTCGGTGTATTTGACGGCAACAGAGCTGCGCTGCGCTCTCCCCGTCCCATCTGCAAATTGACAGCCCGACGTGCGGTCCTGTTTGCGGTCCGCTTGCTAAATCTCAGCGCTGCATCCAGCCCATGTGAGACCTGTTCGAGCTATCACCTGCGCTGCAGAAATACCATGATCGTCGGCCTATAGGCACCAATGAGCAAATGGGCCGGAGATCCCGTCCAGGAGTTCAATTTGTGGAATTAGCAGCAGACCCTAGCCCGATCAAGCGATCGTGACAACTGGCATGGGCGGAATTTCATTTGCGCCAGGCGCGAAATCTACGAACCCCTTTGGCGCCATTGCCGAAACAATCGGCGTTCCAGGTATGCGTCAATGTCACGATTGCACCTAAGCGCATTGAATTTGAACGCTCGCGGTGCGTATTGGCTTGAAGTATTCAGCGTCGCTATTGCGGGATACCGCTGGAGTTGGTTGACGATGGGCTGATGCTGGGCCTGCAGCGACGCCGCCTGCGCCCAGACGGTGGCGCCGTGGGCGTCGCCGGACCGATAGCTAATCGTCATGCCGTGTCTCCTAACGTGACGATGGTACGTATGCAGCGCTTGGACCAGGCTGCTTCGTATCTGAGGGTTTGCTGTGAGGCATTGCTCCTGCTGTCGATAGGTTGCTCATATGCCCGCTGCACCGTGGGAAGTGCGGCGTGATCGCCGCACTGCTGATCGCGATCCTGGGCCTGATGTTGGCCATCGCGGCGATCGGCTTCGGCGTGAAGCGCGCCCTCGACGGCAAGTGACCGCCTACCCGGCCCCCGACCGCCAACCAGGCGGCTCGGGGGCCAACCCAACTCTTGAGGAGAAAAGCGATGAGCACCAACCCAACAAGTCCGGCGATGGCGATGAGCGAGCAGTGCAACGCCTTCCGGCCCGTGGCCGAGTTATAAGCGAGCTAGACCCGTCCAGCCCACGCCGTCCT
Organism: Mycobacterium sp.; assembly: GCA_049522835.1. Classification (GTDB taxonomy): domain Bacteria; phylum Actinomycetota; class Actinomycetes; order Mycobacteriales; family Mycobacteriaceae; genus Mycobacterium. The sequence goes on along the minus strand of JBEKNM010000616.1, from coordinate 282 downwards.
GCGCGTGTGCGGGCATGTGATGCCTGCAAGAGCGGCGCCGAGGACCGGATGCCTTCGCCCCACGGGGGGCCCACTGGGCGCGCGACGCCTTCGTCCTAGCGCGCTAGTTAACAGCTAACGTGCTCCGCTGTACCACCGATTGCACCGGAGATTTGATCCGCAAGCGTCGGAGATGGCTGTTCGATGGTCCAGCGGTCACCATCCACATAGTCAAATGTCGATTGGCCGAATGACTTTACTAACCGGCAGCCCGTCGTCTTTATAAAGACGACCCAGTTGTCG
>JBEKNM010000615.1:0-2944 GCA_049522835.1 Mycobacterium sp. | reverse complement strand
GAACACGGCGGTGCTCGGCATCGAGCCGGCCGGTGCCGCCGCAATGATGGCCGCACTGGCCGCCGGGGAGCCGGTGACGCTGGACCATGTCGACCAGTTCGTGGACGGCGCCGCGGTGAGACGGGCGGGAACACTGCCCTATGCCGCGCTGGCTGCCGCCGGTGACATGGTGTCGATCACCACCGTCGACGAGGGCGCGGTGTGCACCGCGATGCTTGACCTTTATCAGAACGAGGGCATCATCGCCGAGCCGGCGGGCGCATTGTCGGTCGCGGGCTTGCTGGAAGCCGACGTCGAGCCCGGGTCCACCGTGGTTTGCCTGATCTCGGGGGGCAACAACGACGTCTCGCGCTACGGGGAGGTGCTGGAGCGCTCGCTGATCCATTTAGGCCTCAAGCACTATTTCCTGGTGGACTTCCCGCAGGAGCCCGGTGCCTTGCGCCGGTTCCTCGACGAGGTGCTGGGACCTAACGACGACATCACCTTGTTCGAGTACGTCAAGCGCAACAACCGGGAGACCGGCGAGGCGCTGGTAGGTATCCAGCTGGGATCATCAGCGGATCTAGACGGTCTGCTGGCTCGGATGCGGGCCACCGAGATTCACGCCGAAACCCTCGAGCCCGGTTCGCCGGCTTACCGCTACCTGTTGCTATAGCGGCTCGCCGTCGACCGCTAACGCGTGTAGGGCGTCAGGTATCGCGGCACCGGGGTAGTGGGGTCGAGGTCGTCTGCCGGCACCGGTGGCCCGGCCGTCAGGCTCAACGGCACCACTCCGGCCCAGTGCGGCAGTACGCAGTCTTCCGGCTCGTCGACCGGGCCGCCGGTGCGCACCTTGGCCGAGACTTCGACGAGGTCGAGGGCGAGCACCGCGGTCGCGGCGAGCTCGCGCGCGTTCGGGGTCCTGCAGTCGGCGGCACGCCCTGATGCGATGTGATCGAGCAGGCAGTGCAGCGCCCGCAGTTTCTCCGCCGGGTCTTCGACCAAGCGTGCGTCCCCGACCACCACCACTGAGCGGTAGGCCAGCGAATGATGTAGCGCCGAGCGGGCAAGCACCAGCGCGTCGACCAGGGTCGCGGTGACGCACACGGGCAGGCTCGACCCCGCCTTGGCGGCGAGCATCGGGCCGCTCCCGGTAGAGCCGTGCAGATACAGGATTTCGCCCAGGCGTGCGTGCGTCGTCGGTAGGACCACCGGTCTAGCAGCGCTGATGTAGCCGAGGTGGCAGATCAGCGCCTCGTCCAGGATGCGATGAACGGTCTCGCGGTCGTAATGAGCGCGTTCCCGATAGCGGGTGGGCGTCGTTCGTGGTGTGGGGTGGTATCTGGTTTCCAACGGATTGCCTTTAAGATTGTTCTAGTACATAATTATCAGCGTGCCAGTACAATACAGGATAGCGGGTACGGGTGCGGAGTCCATAGCCGCCAACGTCGAAGAGGCCCTCTCCGATGGCACCTTGGCGCCCGGCGACGCACTGCCGCCGGTCCGCGAACTGGCCGGCCGGCTCGGCGTGAACGCCAACACCGTGGCCGCGGCCTACCGCTTGCTGCGTGATCGGGGGGCCGTCGAAACTGCCGGGCGGCGCGGCACTCGAGTGCGGGCCCGGCCGGCGACCACACCTCGGTCGATGCTCGGCCTGGACGTCCCTGCGGGTGCGCGCGATCTGTCGACCGGCAACCCGGACCCCGCTCTGCTGCCCATCGCGGTTGCCCCGCAGGCCAATTCGGACGCCGCCCGCCGCCCGGTGCTGTACGGCGAGCCGGCGATGTCACCCGAGTTGGTCGACCACGCCCGTGCAGCCCTGACCGCGGACGGCGTCCCGGCCGATCACCTCGCGGTGACCAGCGGGGCGCTGGATGGCATTGAGCGGGCGCTCACTGCGCACCTGCGTCCCGGCGACCGGGTGATCGTCGAGGATCCGGGCTGGGCGAACTTGCTCGATCTTCTTGCAGCGCTGGGGCTTTCGGCTGAGCCAGTGCAGGTCGACGACGACGGGCCGCTGGTTGCCGACATGGCTCGGACGCTGAGCCGCGGCGTGCGCGCACTGGTCATCACCAATCGCGCGCAGAACCCTACCGGCGCGGCGCTATCCGCGGAACGCGCCGGCGCGCTACGCGGCCTGTTGGCCGGGCGGGCCGACGATCTGCTGCTCGTCGAAGACGACCACTGCGCGGGCATTTCCGGTGCGGGGTTGCACACCTTGGCCGGATCAACCCGGCACTGGGCATTTGTGCGGTCGGCGGCTAAGGCCTACGGACCCGACCTGAGGCTCGCCGTGATGGCCGGAGACCGTCGCACCGTTGAGCGGGTGCACGGACGACTGCGGTTGGGGCCGGGCTGGGTGAGCCACCTCCTGCAAGGTCTTGCAATCAGCTTGTGGTCGGACGACGAAACGACGCGCCTGATCGGCGAGGCCGAGCAGCGGTACACCAGCAGCCGCACCCGCTTATGCACTGCGTTGGCGGACCGCGGTGTTCCCGCTTACGGTCGGTCGGGCCTCAACGTCTGGATCCCGGTGCCTGACGAGACTGTCGCCATCACCCGGTTGCTCAGTACGGGCTGGGCTGCGGCACCGGGAACGCGGTTCCGGATCCGGACTGCGCCCGGGATTCGCGTCACTATCGCAGACCTGACTGACCACGAGATCGGTCCGCTCGCCGAGGCAGTCGCCGAGGCGGTGCACAGTACCGGCCGTTCCAACGTGTGAGCGTTGTCGCGAGCGTAACGTCACGGCGAAAAATCGCGCAGGATTTCGCCGTGACGTTACGCTCGCGAGCGCAGTATCGCGGACGAATGCCCGGGCAGCTCGGTGGCTTTGGCACCGATGCTGGGCGAATTCCAGGACAGCACCAGCTCACCGCTGACCGGTACGCTGGTCGCCGCGGTGCCGAGGTTGCAGGCAATCACAAGCCGGTTGCGGCGCATCACGATCCAGCGCTGGTCTTCG
>JBEKNM010000614.1:0-2945 GCA_049522835.1 Mycobacterium sp. | reverse complement strand
TCCGCGAACGGCATACCGATCCGGGGCTGGACGCCGCCTACCAGGCAGTACAGGACACGGCAACCCGGCTGCGCAGCACCGTCACCGCACTACATCCCCAGGTGCTCACCGAAGTGGGTCTCACCGCCGCGCTGCGTGAGCTGATTCGCGACTACGAGCACCGCGGGAACTTCGCCATCGAAGCCGATCTCGAAGAGGTCGGTCGGCCACGGTCACAGTCCCTGTTGTACCGGGCGGCCCGCGAATTGCTCGCCAACGCACACAAGCATGCGCGGGCGAGCACCGTGCAGTTCCGCCTCGCCCGAGCGGCCGACGCGATAACGCTGAGCGTCGTCGACGACGGAATCGGGTTCGATCCGGCCATCCTGGATCGATGTGTCGCCGAAGGGCACATCGGACTCGCGTCGCTGGCGGTCCGCATTGACGCAATGGGCGGATCGATGAAGCTCACCTCGATGATCGGCGGTGGCACGCGGGCATCGGTGACCACGCCCGCCGGCGCCGACTGAACACGATCGCCCCCGAATCGGTCCGGACACATGTCGCAGGCTCTGACTCACGACCCGCTTGCTTGCCAGCCGTTCCCCGTCGTCAATGGTGGACGAGATCAGCTTGTAAACCAGCGCCACGCCGATTACCGCCAGGATCAGAACCGCCAGGACGCGGCCGAGGACCCGGGCCTGCGATTCGGTCTGCCGGCGTCCGATCCAGACGAACGCTGCGGACCCGATCACGAACACCCCGAGCACCGCCCCGTGTGATGGGCCGTACGCCGAGAACTCCCGTTGTGTAGAGAACAGCTCCATCAACTCCCCAGTTTCGTCGCAAACTATTGCCTGCAGGTATGCGCTGGCCCAAGTTGCCTCAGATCAACTGAGAAAATCGATTACCGCCGATCTCGTTTCGGCCGATGAGCATATGGTCGTGTTGGCCTTGGCGGACGCAGCGGGTGGGCGAGCCGGTCCGGCACTGGCGGTAACACCGTCTTCTGCGTCAGCTCTTGGAGAGTTGTTGGGGGCAATAATATTTCGCTGCGATTACGGCGAACTGGGATGCGCTTTCCATGTCGAACCTGGGATTATCGGTCTTCACGTCGTGGACTACCCCCAGCCCCGATTCGCCGTTATTCAAGCAAGTGCACGCCGCTTTGCCAGCCGTGACGGCTTGACCTGGGCTGGCATAAGCGATGCCGTCTTGTCGCAGTGCGGCAAGGAAACCCGCGTCGTCACCGTCGACAGGAGGAGCTAAATCGGCGTATGCCGGTGCGGTGAGGCTAATCATGGTGCAAACGAAACTCGCGTGGTCACCGTCGACAGGGGGAGCTGGATCGGCGTATGCCGGTGCGGCGAGGCTGATCATGGTGCAAACGCTGACCATCGCGAGTAGGAATTTCATTCCATCACAAGACCTTTCATCCGTCGGCGAGATTTTGGGGGTGTCGGCTTTGGACAAGTGCGGCGCATGAATGCTGGGTCTCTCGCCAGGCTTTGGGCAGGCTGTCAGGACCTTCTTGATCGACGCTATGGTGTCCGCGAAATCGGGAATCACCACGAGTGGGCATGTGCTGCGGCCCAGTGAAGGCTTCCTCGGTAACCGCACACGAGGCTGGAGCTCACGCCTAAGGTGCTGACGAACATCTTGTGAATCGCCGCGGCCTGAGCACTGACGGCCCGATACATTCGCGCAGGCACGGCGGCGTGCGCCCCTGTTCAAGGCCGGCGCCTCATCAGCAGCTGCAAGCACCGTCCCCTCGTCGGGGCTTTCTCAACTGCGGTCCTCCTGCCCGGGGGTTTTACCAGAGCTGTTGACATCGAGTACTTTCTCTGGTCATCGGCAGCGGATACAAAAAGCAAGCTGTGAGCTGGCCTTTGTCTAAAAGCCATGCTCGTGCTGTTGCAAGTTGTGGGCTTACCTGCGATGTCGACCGCCCTGCCGGCCGCCGTTTTAATCAGCATGATTCTAATCATCGTCGCGCAGGCTTACCGCTGGCTGTGTTCTGGTTGGGTGCTTCCTGTCCTTTGACGCGAGTCAGCTCTCAGCGGCCAAACGGGCCACCGCCCAACAATTTTGGATACGACCACACTTGGCACGCCCCGGGCGCACACCGCCGGGAGAGGAGTATCGAGAGTTCACCGGCCAGCCTGTCACATTGCCCGTCGACGAAAGAGCCCCTATAGCAGGCACTATGGCGTGAGCCCATTGCTCCACGTCGCCGCGCGGGTAATCGGCGTCGCTGACTGGTCAGCCACACCCATGGCAAAACCGGGCGTGGTCCAGGGGCTCGGTGCCACACGTCCGGCACGCTGCTACGGCCGTCATCTGACCCTCCCGGAGCCCAGCGTTTCCAGGGTGCTCTAGGGATAGGCCGTTGATTCTCCACGAGGGGCCGTTCGCGTTCACGGTGAATCCGACGCGAAGTTTCGAGACTCTCATATCCCGTCTCTTTCCAGACAAGCCAGGGCGTGCAGGGCCTGGCGACCGACGGTCGTCATTGCATCGCCTCGGCCCACGCGATATGTCCGTCGACCTCAAGCGTTCTCACCATGTCGCGGTAGCGATCCCTAACATGCGCGTATGTCGGGGCGTCGCCGTGAGCCCGAACTAGCAGCGCCCGCAGCCGCAGCAGATGGATTTCGCACAATACCTTTAGTCCCAACTGCAATGCCCGCCACCGGGTCGGTTGACGCGCTCGTGGATCTTCGTCGCCACCAGCATCTGCGCCGTCTGCACAGTCGGGCCGTAGGCAACGGCGTACTCACTGCCTTGACCGAGGGCGACAGCCATGCAGGTCGTGGTGCTTCCGGCGAGTTGGCAGCCGGCCGGGAACTTCGCTTCGCAGTTCGTCATCGCGTGCTGCTCGGCATCAGACTCGGTGTAGGCGTCGGTGTAAAAGAACGTCGAGCTGGGGTTCACCGCTCCCGCCATCCATGTGGCGGCGGCGTGTG
>JBEKNM010000613.1:0-2951 GCA_049522835.1 Mycobacterium sp. | reverse complement strand
TGCGGTGCCGACCCACTCGATGGCGAGTTCGGCGTCGAACAGCCAGGGGGTCAGATGTTCACTGGTTACCCCGGGCCACAACAAGGCAGGGTCGGCTTTGTCTTCGATCTGATCTTGCACCATCAGTGCGGTCTCGTTGAGCCGGATGGTGCGGGCCCGCATGCGGCGGAGGCGCCGTTCGTCGAGGCGGCCCGTACGAACGGCTTCGGCAGTCGTGTCGATCACGATGGCCATCCGGGCCCGCAGCGCCCGAATCGTGGCACCCAGTACGCGTTCGGGTCGGTCGGGCAGCACGTAGGTGCTCATGACAAAGGTGCACACCGTTCCGACCACGACTGCCCCGATCAACCAGGGCAACTCCGAAATGCTGGCCCGCAGATACAAAGTGGAGAAATACGCGTTGAATGCGACCTGGCCCAGCGCTCTGCCGCGGGCGCCGAAGCGGCGGGCGTAGACCGCGGCAAACACGTCCACTACGAAGACGATGTCGCTGGCCACCCGGTGCGGTGCGAGTAGCACGCCGGCGGTGATGGCGAGTGCGGCGGGCGCGGGCAGTAGCGCCATCGTGATCCGCTGCTGGCGTGGGTTCGGCTCGTTGACAGACTGCGCCGCGATCATGGTGATGACGACGCCAAGCAGCGCGACTGTAAGAGGTTGTCCCGTGGCCTTCGTGATGACGTAGAGTATCGCCAGGGAGCAGGCCAGCGCGGCCGTCGTCCGGGTCGCCATCCGCAGCCGTAGCAGTCCGGGATCGGAGCCGATCCACCAGATCCGCGCTCGCTCGTAGAGCGCGTTCATCGATGCGCCGAGCCCGCGGGAGCCCCTAAAATCCGAATTGTCTTGCCGGGTGTCCCCAACGTCGCGCTCGTGCACGCCGTACTGACTGGACACCCGTGACCCCCTCTCCTGTGCCTCGCCCCCTCACATGGTGCCTGTTTGTTCACGCCGTGTCGCGGGGGCGGTCTGGAGGTAAGCGGCGGCCAGCTACTCGGCCGGAGTCATCCGCACACGCATTCCGTTCTAGCGCACTGTCTGCGTCAAGGGGTGATGGTCGTTCGCTCATCGACGACGTTCGTGGCGTCCATCAACGGCCCTTGGTCGCTATCGAGTGAATCGGCATTGAGCTGAAGCACGAAGATTGCGCCCTGGCTGGGAATCACCACCGTCTTCTGCGCGACGGCGCGCTTCTTACCCTCCCGCGAGTAGTAGCCACTAATTAGCCACGCCTGGAAGCCACTGAGAGTCGACGCCCTTCCGTCACCGGAGCCCTCGTATCCGGGCAGGTTCTGCAGCTCGCCGGGCGCGTACTGGATGATCTTCGCCGGGTCAACGTCGCCAGTCAGCCTGGAGACGAGCGCCGAGATGTTAGGTGGATCGGAGGGATTCGCGGGCTGAGCCAAGACTAAGGTGCCATATGAGGCCCCGCTGTCGTCGGCCACCTGCCATCCCGGGGGTATTGCCAGACCGATCGTAGGAGCGCCGGGATCGCCTTTATGAATGGGGGTCTCCGCAATGTGGTTCTCAGTAATGTAATTGGCGATGGTGTACTTGGCGCCCGGGACCGGTGCCGTGCTGGTTTCCGACGCTGTCGTCGAAGGCGTTGCGGGCGGCGCGGTTTGGGTTCGGGGTGCTGGCGGATGTGGTTGTAGTAGGCGGAATGTGACGAAGGCCGCGGCGCACAGCACGACGATTACGACGATCGCGGCGATCAGGACCGTCCTGCGTTGGGGGTGCATTGTCGGGACCCGTCGAGGGACCGGCCGGTCAGCGGGTCGGGATTGGGGGGCAGGCGGCCGGCCGGGCGCGGGTTGCGGGGTTGCGGCGAAGTTGTGGTCGGCGGCCTGTTGCCGCACCGGCTCGGATGCGGACGCGTGCGGGGATGGGACCTGATCATCTAGCGGTGTGGGCGCGGGTTCGGTCGCGTCGAGTGTGGATGCGGCGTGGGGGTTGTGGGATGGCGCGGTGGCGAGGGCGTGCTGTGCGGCAATGGCCAGCTCATGAGCACTTTGGTAGCGCTTCTCGGGGTCTTTGGCCATGCCGGTCGCGATGACCTCATCAAATCCGAGGGGGAGCTCAGGTCGACGCGCACTGGGCTTCGGCGGGTCCAGCGTGAGGTGCCCGGCGATCTGTTGCTCCATGCTTTCACCCGGATACGGGGGCTGGCCGGTCAGGCATTCATGCAACACACACGCCAAGGCATAGACATCGGAGCGGGCATCAGCGATTCCGGCGGTGAAGCGTTCCGGAGCCATGTAGCTCAGGGTGCCCACGATCATGCCGGTGCTGGTCAGCTTGGTGGCCGCGGCATCGTGGGCGATGCCGAAGTCGATCAGGTACACGAAGTCGCGCCCGGTGATCAGCGCGTTGGAGGGTTTCACGTCGCGGTGGACCAGCCCGACGGCGTGGGCGGCGTCTAGTGCAGCTGACAGCTGCTCAATGACGCGCACGGCGCGCCGCGGGCTCATCGGACCGTCCCGCCGCAGCAGCCCACCGATGTCGATGCCCTCGATGATCGGCATCACCAAATACAGGCGGCCATCGAGTTCGCCGGACTCATAGATCGGGATGATGTGTGGCGCGGTCAATCGGGCCGCGGTGTGGGCTTCGCGCCGGAACCGTTGCTCATAACCGGGTTCGGTGGCCAGTTCGGGCGGCAACACCTTGATCGCCACATCGCGATCCATCATGGTGTCGTGGGCCTTATAGACCTTGCCCATGCCGCCCTCGCCTATCACCGACAGTAGCCGGTACCGCCCAAATACCACCTCATCCACCGGCCAGCCTTCCTCACCCCACCCGGTCTGCGATGCTACCTAAGCCCCTCCTCGAGTTGCCGGCTAGGACCTTCGCTCTTGTGGCTGGCGAATTTGTTCGTCGTTGCTCTGGCGGCCCGGACGGACTGCGGCGGCGAGGCTCAGCGCAAGCTTTAGACCATGTCTTTCTTGGTTAGC
>JBEKNM010000612.1:0-2958 GCA_049522835.1 Mycobacterium sp. | reverse complement strand
GGCTACGCACGCCAGACGGCCCAGCGCTATACAAACGACGCGGTGCGACGGTCGAACCCGGCATCGCCAACCTCAAGAAAATCATCGACCGGTTCTCGCGCCGCGGCTTGGACAACGCCACCAGCGAACTACACCTAGCCGCTACCGCATTCAACCTGCTGAAGATCCATCGAGCCGCTGCAGTGGCCTAATACGCCGAACCGAACTCATCCGTCACCCTGCCAGTGGCGCGGCTAAGGCAAGCCCCCCGAAGTGATTCTGCGACAGGCTCCGTACGCTTCGAATATGGGTATTAGCCGCGATGCGCCGGTTAGCGCGAAAACCGTTGGCGATGCTGAGCATTGACCGAACGTGTGCCAGTCGACGGCAGCGAAGGTAGGACAGCGTTGCACAGCTAGACGCGACGACGGCCACCAACGTGGCTCAAGACGTGGCCACGATCCGAGAACTGTTGAGTCAATACCCAGGCACGCAGGGACTGCATGCGTTGCAGAGCGGTCCTGGCTTCACCCGACGCAACATGTGGCCGGGCGTGACGCCGCTTGCCCCGCGCGTACTTGGGTTCGCGGCCAACTACCAGACCAGCGAGGAACCGGAGGCCGTCGACGATTCAGCTGTTGTCGATGGTGACGATTAGCGCGTCTAGCTCTTTGACGTGAACTTTGATCAATCCGCCGATCTTGTAACCGCGCAGCTTGCCATCGGCAATGTAGGTGCGGATGGTGCCGGGCGACACATTGAGCCGGTCTGCCGCTTTCGTGGTGGAGATCAGGCGACGCTTCGAGATTGCTACGTCGGCATTGCGGTTGGACATGACAGCGGTAACCCTTTACAACCCAGGGACGGCAAGGATTGGCAGGCGGCCATGGCGGGGCGGCTGATGAAGACGTTGGACTTGATCCGCGAGGCCAGGTGACAGATCTTGGGTGGCGCGCCGAACTCTCCTCTCCTCTCGTCGCGGCACCCAACCAGGCCGCGGTGATCGGCATGAAATACGACACGCAGGCCTCATGTGGTTATCGGTTTGGCACGTGGCCTAACGAGGTGAGTTCTCGTTTAGGGCCATCGCAAGGAAATCGAGACGCCACAGCGACTGAAACAGCTTGCGGCTGAATTTCTCGATGTCAACCGCACCACCTCGCCGCGACTCCCCACTTTGCGCCACGCGCTCAGCGATCTCTCGAATCGTGCGACGACCATCGACGTGCTGCACAAAAGGCAACTGAGCCGCATTGAGACTCAGACTCCAATCCGGCCGAAAAATCTCCGCGCCAGACAGACCACAACGCATGCGCATCAGCGGAACATAATCGAGGGAATCCACCGTCGAAAAATCAATGGTGTAGGACTCTTTCGGCCGCTCGGGACGGCACGCCATGAAAAAATGGCAAGCGTTCAATGTTTGGACACGTTCCATCACCGACCAGAGCTTAGCCTCAGGCAACCCGTTCAACGCTGGATAGACCCCACTCGGCGGTTCAAACAAATCGTGAGGGTAATACGGCGCTTTAAGGAGCCATCCCTGAAATACCAGTCCGGCCGAGGTGACAAGATCGACACACTCTTCAACGGTGTAGCTACGCTGGCGACCGTGCAGAAACGTATCCACCAGGGCGGCATCGGACGACTGCAAATCCCGTGCTAGCTTCATATAGCTGTGGATAGGGTGATCTGGCGATAGCACCGAGATCGTCTCTTTGACTATTTGGACCGATGTATCGTCTTGATGCAGCCCCATGTCGCGAAAGACCGATTCCAGCATTTCGACTCCGATTCGGCCGTACTTTGCATAGAGCATGACAGCTAGAGCGCCGTTCCGCCGCAGGCGGTCGGCGAGTGTTTCCATGCCTACCAGGGGATCTGACAGGTGATGTAGAACGCCGGTCGATACGATGAGGTCGAAGTCGAGTTCCAGCGTTGGCAGCTCTTCGATCGGAAGCCGATGCAACTCCAGGTTCCACAGCCCGTGCTTGTCTTTCAGATATTGCTGATGGTCCAGTGACGGCTGGCTGATATCGACCGCCACTACTCTGGCAGCAGGGTTCGTGTAGGCAAAAATTGCCGCCTGGTTGGTGCCGCAACCCGCAATAAGAATATCGAGATCGGGTTGGTATTCCCGATCGGGCCACAAAATTCGGTGAGCGTGGACAGGATCGAACCATTCCCAGTTGCTACCGGCCCATCCCTCGAGCTCCTGTATAGGTTGTGGGTACCTCCACCGCTCGTACTGGCTGGAGACAACATCGGCGCGCGGATCGTCTTTCACTTCAGATCTCCCCGAACGCCGCGCACCACGGCCGGCGAGCCAACTCGATGTGCTCCCTGGTCAGCCCGTGCTGCCCGACAAGGTCCGCGACCATCGTGGCCATCGCGGCATATCGAGCCACGAGTATCGTCGCGGCCGGGTTGCGCGCCGCCGGCTCGCCGCCGCGGCTGGCCATGTCGGCGCGGGACAGCGCCGACCACGCGCCGTAGCTGATTCTGGCGCGTCCGGATGCCAGCCAAGCCGCGAAGACTGCGTCACGCGCCTCCTCCTGTGCAGCCCGGCAGCCGTCGCTCGTTTTCAGCTGCGTTGTGTCCCATGCCGCGTGGAGTTTCGCCGCATCCGCCGGTGTGGCCACGGCGGCACGGCGGACGATGCTGCGGACCGCCCGCCATCCCGGGCCGAACGCCGCGGCGACTTCTGCGGCGGTGACGGCGGCGGTGCTGCCGGGGGCGAAGCGGCTGGAGTGCTGGCGGACCGCACGGGCTATGTGATCGTCGGTGATGGTGATGGTCATGGTCTGGTCCTTCCGGTGTCAGTCACTCCAGCAGCTCTGCGGCCGTGGTGGGCGCAGGGGCGCATCAGGTGACGGCCCACGCGACCTGCCGCGGGGCGCCCCGGCCCCCTCAACCAAGCACAGACCGCGACCGCTACCTGGCCACCGTCGACGGACGTCGACAGACCGCGGTTGCCGA
>JBEKNM010000611.1:0-2959 GCA_049522835.1 Mycobacterium sp. | reverse complement strand
GCTGCGAGCAACCGGCCCAGCGACGGCGACCCGGATTCTTCTTCGCCTTCGACAAAGACCGTCACACCCACCGGCGGTTTGCCGCCATGCGCCCTAAAGGCCGCCAAATGCGTTGCGATACCGGCCTTGTCGTCAGCGCTGCCGCGTCCATACAGTCGCCCGTCGCGCTCCGTCGGCTCGAACGGCGGCGATGCCCACTGACCGCGATCGCCTTCGGGCTGTACATCGTGGTGGGCGTAGAGCAGCACGGTGCGCGCGCCGGCAGGCGCCGGATGCTGCGCGATGACGGCCGGCGCACCGCCCTCGCTGACAATCCGCACATCGCTAAAACCCGCCTGCGACAACAGATCCGCGACCGACCGCGCACTACGGTGTACTTCAGCGTGCCGGCCCGGGTCGGCCCACACCGATTCGATCCGCACCAAGTCCTCAAGATCGCGCCGCACCGACGGCAACACGTCGCGGACGCGCTCGACCAGATCACTCATGGCACAAGGGTAGTCCGGCGCCAACAGACGCAGAATCGCATGAAAATGCGGGTTTCGATGCGATTCTGCGTCTGCTCGCGGTCAGGACGTTTCGAGGATGGCCACCGCGGCCGCGGTATCCCCTTCGTGAGTCAGCGACACGTGGATCGTCACGTCGGCGAGATGCTTGGCAACCTCCCCGGTCAGCCGGACCCGCGGCCGTCCCCACATGTCGGTGACGACCTCGATATCGCGGTAGATGGCCTCCGGCAACACCGGCCGCTGGGCGAACCGCGATCCTGACCATGCCTTGATTACCGCCTCCTTCGCAGCCCAGCGCGCCGCCAGGTGACGTGCCGCCGACGAGCTCTTGTCAGAGGCGTCGCGGCGCTCACCTGGGGTGAAGGTCTCGGAAAACACGGTTCCCGGCCGGTCGACCTGCTCGGCGAAATCAGCGATGGAGACGAGGTCGATCCCCACTCCGACAATGCCCATGGATCGCCCGATTATCGGATGACCGAAGTCATCCGACGTACGCCTCGTCGTCGCCCAGCCGAGCGGCAGGATTCAGCAGCATCGCTGCCTCCTGGCGCTTCTCCGGCGAGCCGTGGTCGAAGCGACGGTCCGCCGGCCGCTCGTACATCGGCGCTCCGCCGGCGATGGCCGAGGCCAGTCGGCGTTGACCGGCCAGCAGGCGCGCGTCCGCACGGCGCTGGTAGTCGGCGCGCTGGCTCGGGTCCAGCGCGGCGATGAACGCCTGCGGGTGCGCCAGCGCGACCAGGCCGGACACGTGCCCGAACCCGAGACTGGTCAGCACCCCGGCCTTGAGCGGGAACTGCCCGCCAAGCCGCAGCGTGTCGCGCACCCACACGAAGTGTGCCGAGCCGGACAGTTCGTCGTCGACGCAATCCAGGCTGCGGTTTGGCGGGATCACCCCGTCGCGGAGCATCTGGCACAAGCCCATCATCTGGAAGACCGCCGCGCCGCCCTTGGCGTGGCCGGTGAGGCTCTTCTGGGACACGATGAACAGCGGAGCGCCCTCGGAACGGCCCAATGAGTCGGCGAGCCGCTCGTGCATTTCGGTCTCGTTGGTGTCGTTGGCCAGCGTTGAGGTGTCGTGCTTGGAGATCACTGCGATGTCGTCCGCGGTAAGACCGAGCTTGGCCAGCGCGTGCGCCAGCGGCGAGTCTTTACCGCCGCGGCCCGCGCCCAGCGCGCCAAGACCCGGGGCCGGGATCGAGGTGTGCACGCCGTCGGCGAACGATTGCGCGAAGGCCACCACCGCGAGCACCGGCAGGCCCATCTTGAGCGCCAGGTCGCCGCGCGCCAGCAAGATGGTGCCGCCACCCTGAGCTTCGACGAAGCCCAGCCGGCGCCGGTCGTTGGCCCGGGAGAACTTCGAGTCGTGGATACCCCGGCCGCGCATCATCGCGGTATCGGCGGTGGCCGCCATGTCACCGAAGCCGATGATGCCCTCCAGGGTCAGGTCGTCGATGCCACCGGCCACCACCAGCTCGGCCTTGCCAAGCCGGATCTTGTCGAGGCCCTCCTCGACCGAAACCGCGGCCGTCGCACATGCGGCGACCGGGTGGATCATCGCGCCATAACTGCCGATGTAGGACTGAACCACGTGCGCTGCAACGATGTTCGGCAGCACTTCCTGGAAGATGTCGTTCGGCTTGCTACGGCCCAGCAGGTTGCCGTGGTACATCGTCTGCATCGACGTACCACCACCCATGCCGGTGCCCATGGTGTTGGCCACCAAACTCGGGTGCACATACCGCATCACTTCGGCCGGGCTGAAGCCGGCGGTCAGGAAGGCGTCGACGGTCGCAATGATATTCCAAACTGCCAGCCGGTCAATGGAACTCACCATGTCGGGGCTGATGCCCCACACCGTCGGGTCGAATCCGGTCGGGATCTGGCCACCAACGACCCGCGACAGCTTGGTCTTTCGCGGCACCCGGATCTCGGTACCGGCCTTGCGGATGACCTGCCAGTCGCTGGAATCGGGCACCGGTCGGGTGACCGTGTGCTCGGGGTCGAACTCGACGAAGGCGCGGGCATCGGCCTCCGACGACACCACGAAAGCGAAGTCCTTCTCCAGGAATACCGACACCAGCAACGGCGAAGCGTGGTCAGGGTCGATAGCGCCGTCGTCGACGAACTCACGAATGCCCACGCGCTCGACCACGGTGTCGTGGTAACGCTCGACGAGTTCGGCCTCGTCGACCAGATCTCCGGATTCGGTGTCATACCAACCGGGTTGAGGATCGTCTTCCCAGCGGATCAGCCCGGTGGTCCAGGCCAGCTCCAGGACTCCGGCCGCCGACAGCTCGTTGTCGACCTCCATCTCGAACCGGGTGCGTGACGAGCCGCATGGGCCGATCTCAGCGCCGCCGACGATCACCACCAGATCGGCCGGGTCGACGTCGAGGTCATCCCAATGCGGAGGGGGTGCCGGGGTGAATCCGCGGGGCGGGGATGGGAGC
>JBEKNM010000610.1:0-2965 GCA_049522835.1 Mycobacterium sp. | reverse complement strand
GACGGCCAGCAGTGAAGGCCGCACTCTCCCTGGCTAGTCACGCGTGCGGTAGCAGCGGTACGTAGGTCACCACCCCCTGAGCGACCGGCAAAAATGCCATCGATTGGACATCGCGCCCTCATCAGGCCGGGGCAATCACCGTCAAGCCCGTCGCCGTTGCGGGAACCTCCGCGCCAGCGCTATATCGATCTGCCGGGCGTTCACTTGCGTCGAGATTCCCTTCGGGTGCCTTGTGCTGGCACTGTCACGTTGGAATGCGTAGTTGGTCTAGGTCCACGAGTAGAGGGCACCACGCAGCGCCGACTCGACCAGAGCAAAGTCGCTGCCGTGGCATGGAGGCTCAGGTCTTTCACTCGCCGAGCCAGGCGCAGCTCAGGTATCGGCGAGAAGGCTCGTCGCGTATCCGCGCAGCGCGTCGAAGCGACCGGGGACCCCGTCCATGGGCTCGGGTGCGTGGTCGAGGACACCGACGCCTGCGTACACGAGGTCGTCCGGGTACGGACGACCGGCGCCGGCCGGATCGTACGTGGCGAGATCCTGCACGAGCGAGACGTGACCGCCGTCCTGGGCGAGGCGGCGGTGCGCCAGCTTCCACTCTCCGGCCCGTCGCTCGAAGACATCGAGATAGCGTCCATGCGAGATGGACTCGAGCCAGGTGCCCTCGGGGGCGCCCTCGACCTCTAAACGCAGGCGAGCGGTATAACGCGACTCCACGAAGGCCCGGTCGCCGTCGAGCTCGATGAGTGGGTTGGTGATCTCGTGGATTACGAACTTCGCCGCCTTCAGCTCGCCGAGCATGTAGTCGACGAAGCGATGCGAGTTGCCTAGGAACGAACCCCAGTGCACATCGTCGGCGTCCGGGTGGAACACGCTCTTTGCCGTCTCGGGATCAATGCGGTCTATGCCGCGCGTGTACTTATACAGGATCTCGCGGATCGCCTCCTTCGCGGCGAGCTCGTCGACGGTCTTGCGCAAGGCTTCGATTTCGGTGGTCATCGCGTGCAGTCTCCTTCAGTCCGGTATCCCGGCTAAAACTTAGGACGGCTTCCGGTACCCGTCGTCGCCGATCAACGCCGCGACCTTCGATCCCTCGGCGGCTGCGAAGCTGCCCTTCAGGCGCTCGGTCTCTTCAATCTGAAGCGGGAAGTGCCTTCGCCACCTTCGGTGAGAGCAGCACGCCGTCGACGGCGAGCGCATGCGAACCGGGTTTCGTGCAGAGCACCTCTATAGTCTCGTCTGCGTCGACGTAGCGCTTGCCGAGCTGAGTGCCCACTGCGTCGGGCGGGACCGCCGTAATTGAGGCAACACGGTCAATATCGGCGGCTGATTTGGCATCCACCATGGACACGCCGCCACAGGTGAGGGTGCAATCGGTTACAGGCGCCCTGATGACAAGCACCATGGTGCCATCGACCGTGCTGGTCAAGGCCTGTCCAACGCGCAACTTCATGACGGTCCAATCGCTCTCGTATTTCACTTGGGGCTGTCGGTCTCCCGATGTTGGACACCCTGCGGCAGGTCACGCAGGAGAATAATCGATCGTTCACTTAATGTCAAACGAAGATTTGCACTCCGGGTATGACCTCGTTGTTCTGCCTGACAGCGTGGGGACGAAGCTGGCTGGTGAGTGTCCGCCGAGTGGGGCGTCGGTGCTGGCTCAGCTTGCCCCACGAGGTCTTCCAGCTGATGCTCCTATCAGTGCATGGTGCGCTTCGATCGGCCGGTCTAACCGATCAGTCCAGCCTGCGGCGCGCGATGTGCCGATGCGGTGATCGACACCGAAGTCAGGGGTCTTCGCCACGTCGGCAAACCCACACCGGTCACCAACCTGTGTAACCCAGTACACAAAGTGCAAGCCAAGATAACGAGTTTAATAAACGTACGATCATTGTTATACTGCACGATTGTCGAATTGAGATTGGAGGTTGGCAGTGTCCGCCGAGCAGCGAATCGTTCTCGACCAGACGCACTGCATTGGATCCGGCGAATGCGAATTTCGAGCCGCCAGGGTCTTCGCGATAGGTGACGACAGCCTGGGCTATGTGCTCGATGAAACGCACCCGTCGACGCCGACGTCGAGGCAGCGATCCAGGCGTGCCCTGCCGCAGCGATTCGGCTTGAACCAAATCGGTGAGTTGACTGGGGGTTGCGGCGCTATGTCAGGCGTTGAGGACAGGGCTGCGCTTGTTATCGGTGGTGCATACGGCATTGGCTCCGCAGTTGCCCATCGATGCGCCGCGGGTGGCACGCCGCTGGCGGAGGTCGGCGTCCAATGAACGTTGGCATGCTTTTAGAGATGGTCGCCAGAGGGGCGGCCGATCGGCTCGTTCTGGGTTCCCGGACGGGCGGGCTGACTGCCGCGGGCTTGCTGGAGGCGGCGCGCCGCGCCGCACGGATGTTCCTGTCATCGCGGGCAGAGCATGTCGTGTTGCTGGACGTCAATTCCGACGCACTGCCGGTGGTGTTGTTCGGTGCGGCGATCGCCGGGCTGCCATTCGCGCCGGTGAACTACCGGCTCGCCGATGAGCAGCTCGTAGCGGTCCTGGCGCAGCTCGCGCCGGGCTTAATCGTGGTGGGCGATGACATGGTCTCGCGCGTAGCGGGCTTGCCGGGTCTGTCGGTCATGTCGCGCCGCGACTTTATGGCTGCAGTTCGGAATGATCGCGCGCCGCACGAGGACGCGGCTGACGCGGATATCGGGCCGGCCTGGGTCGATCAGGAGCAGATCGCGGTCCTACTGTTCACCAGCGGGACCACAGGCACGCCGAAGTCGGCCGTGCTCCGCCACCGCCACCTAGTGTCTTACATCGTCGGCAGCGTCGAGTTTCTTGGCGCCGACGAGGGCGATGGGCAGCTGGTCAGCGTGCCGCCGTATCACATCGCTGCGGTCTCCTCGGTGCTGTCTTCCCTCTACGGCGGGCGCCGAATCGTGTACCTGGAGGCGTTCGAACCCGACGAGTGGGTG
>JBEKNM010000609.1:0-2965 GCA_049522835.1 Mycobacterium sp. | reverse complement strand
GGCTGAGCCTGCCGGTGAGCGCCTGCCCGAACGCTGCCAGAGTCGTTGTCTTACCGCACAACTGGCGTCCCAACACGAGCATGTTGGGCACCGATCGGGACCATAAAACCGCAGGTTGCAGTGCGCTTTCGCCGATTGCGAACGGGATGTTCAGCGGGTCGGCCGCCTCGGCGGTGTCCGCGAACGCGGCGACGACCTGGCTGAGCTGAATCCGGTCGGGCAGTCGTGCCAACTTCTCCAGCCTGCCGGCACCGGTCACGTCGGCGATGACCGAGCCAATCTCGCGCGTCAGCACTCGCTCACCGATTGCCCCGGTGATCTCCGGCACCCCAACGAGCAACTCGTAGCCGTCCCGGGTGACTCCGAAGCCGGGCCGGTCCAGCGTGTTGCGGGCAGCCTTTCTGCGCTCGAAACCCTCTCCCATCTGGGTTTCGTCAGGATTGCTCAGCCGCAGCTGGATCCGCGCGTTGGACACATTGACCAACTGCTGCTTTTGCCCCACCAGCCACGCCGTAGCGCTGGTAATGACATGGACCCCGTAGGAGAGGCCCTGCCGGGCGATCGCGATTAGACGGTCTCCCATTGCGGCGGCCTTGTCGTAAAGGTCGCTGAAGTTGTCGACGACGAGGAAGACATCGCCGAACTTGTCGTCGGGATCGGTGCCGCCATCCCCGTCGGTGCCGAATCGTCGTTCCCGGAATTCGGAGATGTCGATTTGGTACTGCTTGAACGACGCCTCCCGGGCCAGGATCAAACCCTCGATCGACGCGAGGGTCCGCGACACTCCCTCGCTGTCTGTTTGGCTGACGACAGACGCCACATGCGGCAGCTCTTCGACCGGGTACAGCGACGCACCGATGCAGAAGAACGTCACACGTTCGGGCCGATACATCAACGCCGCCGAGGCCATCAATGTCATCAACGTGGTGGACTTTCCTCGCTGAGCGGTCGCGACCACCATGATGTTGTCCATCTCGGCGTCGATCGCGTGTACGCGTTGGGCATGCTCTTCGGGGATGTCCACAATTCCCACCGGGAACACCAGGCCCGGGTTGTGCCCGTAGTCGGCATCCCATGGCATGCCGCGCCAGCGCGCCACGAGCGCATCGATGGGTTCGCTGACTTCCAAAGGCGGGAGCCATATCTGGTGCGGTGGGCGCGCAGGGTGAGAGAGGAGTGATTCTCGGATGATGTCGACTAGTTTCTTCTTACGGAATCCGTCGGAATGAAACAGAAACTCGTCGGGCTCCGCTGGTTCATCGGCGATGGCTAAGGCAGCGCTGTCTTCTTCACTTAGTGGTTGATACGCCCAGGTGTATGCGCGCGGCTGGGAAAAGCTCATGGCTACCGTCTCGGTCACGTTGACCACTCGCTTCGGCACCACGAAAGGGGCTGACACGTAAAAGCACCGGAACTGGTCCAGGTCGCGCGGCCCAACCTTGAGTAGGGCGTACCCGTTCTCTTTCGACGGAAGATGCAACGCCGAGTCACTACCGATCACGTCACGAGAATCCTCCGCGGTCTCGGCGCGCAAGGCTACTCGGAAGGCGATGTTGCTCTTGGCTTTACTGAGTGACGAAAGGTCCAGTCGCTGGCCGCCGAGTGTGAAGAAGACATTGCAGCCACGGCCCTCCTGGCCGATGTGGATAACCAGGTCGATCCACTCCGGGTGATGAATGAATAACTCGAGATACTCATCGATGATCACCAGCAGAATCGGAACCGGCTCCAGATCTCGGCCGGCGAGCCGCATCTCCTCGTACTCGTTGGCATCGCGCGCCCCGGCATCTTTGAAAAGCCGGTAGCGCCTGGCGATCTCGCCGTTGACTGCCTTGCGCATCCGCTCGGCCAAGTGCCGGTCGTCCTTGCCCAGGTTGGACAACGAACCGGCGACGTGCGGAAACCCTTGCAGATCCTGGGCTGCCGACTCGAACTTCATGTCGACGAAGATCACGATGAACGTTTCCGGCGAGTGCGTCAATGCTATCCCGCTGCACAATGACAGGAAATACTCCGACTTCCCTGAACCCGACGTCCCGATCACTACCGAGTGAAATCCGAAGCCACCGAAATCCTTGGCGCGCAGGATGACATACTGCAACTCACCGCTTTGTTTGACGCCGACGGGAATCATCGCCCATTTGTGATCGCCGCGGCCACGGCTCTCGGACCAGAGTCTGTCGACGTCGAGTTCTCGCGGATCGTTGATCCCCAGTGCCCGTAGCAGTTCACCACCTTGACTGTCGGTCTCAGATAGTTCCCCGGCGCTCATCGGGGACCAGCGAGCGAGCGCTCGCGCGTACCGATTGGCGGTGCTCTCGGCGAGCATGTCTGCCATGGCATAGAACGTGTCGCGGTGCGTCAGCCTGCCGTCACGTAGCCCGAAACGCTGGCTTTCCTCTGCGAACCCGACACCTACACCAACCCGGGTCGCCAGCCGCAGGACGGTAATGCCGGCCATGCCCTTCTGGCCGGTCACACCCTCCCATTGCTCAGGAGTGCCGACGTTGTCATCGACGATCACCCAGTGCGGACCCAGCGCCAGGCCGGTGGTCGACTCCATTGGCGAGGGCATTGACGTCGGACTCGTTCCGACCGGTGGTGTCCACGCCCCACGGCCCTTGCGGTGCAGTTCGGCATCGAGCGCCTCTTCTAACTCGGTAGGAGAAGCGAACACCAACCGGCGCAGTCCGCACGCGTCGAACATCTCGTCGTGCTGGTTGTGCGGTAGCCACACGAGCCACGACCAAAGCTCGGGATGTCGGGTGACCACCATGAGCTTGAGATCGTTGGGGCTGTGGTATACCGCGAGGGCACACATTATCGAGCGGGCGAGGCTATGCAGTTCGCTCGGATCGTCGCCGATGAAGCTGAAGCCGGGTTTCGATCGCAGGCTCAGCACCTTGCCGATTCCGCGAATCTTGCTCTGCTCGAGTATGAAATCCCTTAGCGCGCCGCCGGTTAC
>JBEKNM010000608.1:0-2977 GCA_049522835.1 Mycobacterium sp. | reverse complement strand
CACGACCTTTGCGTGCTCCTTGGATCCGGACACCAGCCCGACGACGGTGTGGGTGTTGCGGACGTCGATCGCCAGCAGCACGGCTACCGCGCACCGATGCGGGGGTCGAGCAGCTCCGCTGCGTCAGCGGGGACGAAAGCCGGATCGTGACCCAAGTCGATCGGCTTGTTCGCGGCGTCGACGAAGACGATCCGCGGTTGGTAGGCGCGTGCCTCGGCCTCCTGCATGGTTCCGTACGCGATCAAGATCACCAGGTCGCCCGGATGAACGAGATGCGCTGCGGCACCGTTGATTCCGATCACACCGGTGCCACGCTCGCCGGTGATCGCGTAGGTCACGAGCCGGGCGCCGTTGTCGATGTCGACGATGGTCACCTGTTCGCCCTCGAGCAGGTCCGCGGCGTCCATCAAGTCGGCGTCGATGGTCACCGAGCCGACGTAGTGCAGGTCGGCCTGAGTGACCGTGGCGCGGTGGATTTTCGACTTCAGCATCGTCCGTAACATCAGTTTCTCCTAGATGATTCAAGGCTTGCTTGCCGTCCGTCCGGCCCCGCAGGTGCCGGCGAAGCTCCCAATTCGATCGCGATGTTGTCCAGCAGTCTGGTGCTCCCCACCCGGGCGGCTACCAGCAGCCGACCGGGTTGGTTGGCCCGCACCGGACCAAGCTCCGCATCGCGCAGCTGCAGGTAGTCGACGGTCAGACCAGGCACGGCGTCTAACACTGCGCGCGCTGCGGCCAGCGCCGCCTGTGCTCCGGCCGGCGCGGCGTGCACCGCGGCCGTCAGCGCCGCGGAGAGTGTCCCGGCCAGTTCACGCTGCGCGGGGCCGAGATAGCGGTTGCGCGACGACATCGCCAAGCCGTCGGATTCTCGGACGGTCGGCACTGGAACCACCGCAACATCGACGTGCAAGTCGGCGACCATCTGCCGTATCAGCACCAGCTGCTGGTAGTCCTTCTCGCCGAAGAACACCCGGTCGGGACGCACGATCTGCAGCAGATTAAGCACGACGGTCAGCACGCCGGCGAAATGGGTTGGCCGGGGACCACCCTCGAGCTCGGCCGCCAGCGGACCGGGCTGCACGGTGGTGCGCAGACCGTCCGGATACATCGCCGCGGGGGTCGGCGCGAAGACCATTTCGACGCCTTCGCCGCGCAGCAACGCCAGGTCGTCATCGAGGGTCCGGGGGTAGGCGTCGAGGTCTTCGCCGGCACCGAATTGCAGCGGATTGACGAAGATCGACACCACGACCACCGAACCTGGCACCCGTCTGGCGGCGCGCACCAGCGCCAAGTGCCCGGCGTGCAGCGCTCCCATGGTGGGTACCAACATCACCCGCCGGCCGGTGTGCCGCAGCGCGCGGCTGACGTCCGTGACATCGCGCGGCAACGAGTAGACGTTGAGTTCGCCCGCCTTGAAGGCCGGCGGCCTGCCCTTCGAAACGGGGCCGGTCATTGGGTTCATCGACGTCATGGCGCCAGCACCTCGACGACGGCCTCGGGGGCATGTGCGCGCTGGGCGGTCCGCAGGGCGTTGACTCGGTACGCCTGGGCCAGTTCCGGGTCAACCTGAGCCAGCGCGGCCAGATGCTCGGCGACCGCGGCTGCGTCACCGCGGGCAACGGGGCCGGTGAGCGCGGCCTGACCGCGCTGCAGGGTGTTCTCCAGCGCCGCCCGGGCCAGCGGCCCGACGATGCGTTCGGCGATCCCTCCGGGCTGGTCAGCGACAGATTGCTGGCCGAGCAGTTCGCTGCCGCGCAGCGCGGCCCGCAGCGCCTCCAGCGCGTCGGCGAGCACCGCGACAATGTGGTTACCCGCATGGGCCAGAGCGGCGTGGTAGAGGACGCGGGCATCCTCGCGGACACAGAATGGCTCCCCACCCATTTCCAGGACCAGCGATTGCGCGATCGCATACCCGACTTCGTCGGCTGCGGTGATCCCGAAGCAGGTGTCGGGCAGCCGGCTGATGTCCTCGTCGGAGCCGGTGAACGTCATCGCCGGGTGAATTGCCAGCGGTATGCAGCGTGGCGTCAGCGGCGCGAGAATGCCGATCCCGTTGGCCCCGGAGGTGTGCGCCACGATCGTCTGCGGTCGTACTGCCGAAGTCGCCGCCAAACCAGAGACCAGGCCGGCCAGCTCGCTGTCGGGAACCGCCAATAGCAGCAGCTCAGCGCAGCCGGCGACGTCCGGCGGCGCTAACACCGGAGTGTCGGGCAACCAACGCTGCGCCCGCTGCCGGGAAGCGTGGGCGATTGCGCTGCACGCCACGACGACGTGGTCTGCGCGCGCCAGCGCGACACCCAGCGCGGTGCCTACCCGGCCGGCGGAGATGATCCCCACCTTCAGCCTGGCCGGGCGCAAACCGTCGAACTGCACCATCGCAGACGACCTCACAGGTGTATTCGTTCGTTCCAGTCCCGCATAGCGGGTACCGGACGGTCACTAAGACTGTAGTCGATATCTGAAGCAGGCCGAAGTGTCAGTCGTCACGGCGACGACGCCGGCCACCTCCGCTCGGCTGAACCTGCAGTCGCGCGAGGAGGTCGGCAACCGACTGACCATCGGTATCAGGCTCGTCGATCCGATCCCTCCGGCGATTCTGGGCCGCGGTGCCGGGACGCCGGCTCCGGAGGTGGGGCCGGAGCCAGCTTCGGCGCCGGCAGTGTGGGTGGCGGTGGCGGCGGTGCAGCAGCGGGTGGCGGTGGCGGCGGTGCCGCCGGGGGCTCGCGCCTAGCCGTGAAGTTGCTGACGCCATAGTCGCGGTACTCCGCCGAATGGCGCGACCGCGCCCGGCGACCGGACTCGCCGTATACCGGTGGCGGCTCGGTTAACGGCTGAACGTCCTCGGATTGGTCGGGGCTGTAATGCCGGGCGCGCCGCCGCCGGCCCGGCGGCGCCGGCGTAGCTGGCGAATCCGAGGAATCCAAGCCTGACCAGTGACTTCCCGCTCTTCCGGGAGGCAACCAATGTCCGTCGGCGG
>JBEKNM010000607.1:0-3019 GCA_049522835.1 Mycobacterium sp. | reverse complement strand
GCGATGACGGCGCCCGTGGCGATCAGCGTGAACACCAGGTGACCCGAGGCCGCCAGCACACCGACTGCCGCCGAGCACCACAGGGTGGCGGCGGTGTTGAGGCCCCGGACATTGAAGCCCTCGCGCAGGATCACCCCTCCGCCGAGAAACCCGATCCCGGACACCACATACGACGCGACCCTGGTGGGGCTGCTGTCCCCGGTGGCCACGGAGTAAAGCACGAACAAGGTCGCACCGCCGGCGACCAGCGCGTTGGTACGCAGCCCGGCCGTGCGCGCTCGCCATTGCCGCTCGAATCCGATGAGCGCGCCGCATCCCACCCCGGCGGCCAGCCGGAGCGCGAAGTCGGCGACGCTCAGTGTCTGCATGACGGCTCACCGTTCCTTATGACCTCAACGCTGAGTACCCGCCGGCCCGGGCGTTTTTCGACCACCGGTCCCGGCGCGTGCTGATCGGCGGCAGCTAACCAGGTCCAGGTGAACAGCAGGTGGATGTCAGTCGCACCCGTTGCCTTGCGCCCACATTCTTGAAACCGCCGCGCAGTGAACGGTTGTGCTGGAGCCAAATAATGCGCAGCCAACCCCCGCTCGCCGGCCGGCCGTCGCAGTCGGCGACAGTCGAGAAGCCGCAGCGCCGATTTGAGTCAGGCCTTGGAGAGCTGGTGGGGGCAGTAGAATTTCGCCGCAATCATGGCGAAATTGGACGCGTTCTCCATGTCGAATCCGGGATTGTGGGTTTTCACGTCGTGGACTAGTTCCAAGCCTGACTCGCCGTTATTCAAGCACGTGCACACCGCTTTACCGGACGTGATGACTTGGGCCGGGTCGCCGTAGCTGATGCCGACTTGATGCAGAGCAGCGAGGAAGCCTGCGTCGTCACCGTCCAGAGGAGCGGGAGCAGGATCGCCATACGCCGGCGCGGCGAGGCCGACCATGACGGAAACGCCGAATACCGCAAGTAGTAGTTTCATAACTCCACCCTTTCTCCATGCCTACGCATTCGGTTGATCTCCAGAATGCCTTGCCCGCGGTGTTGCTGGCGCAGCCGATCGGTAACTGCGCAGCGATCTAGGCCGATGATTCCGCAACCACGCTGGGCAACGATCGCCGAGATCGCTGCAACAGATGGCATCAGGCGCCAACGGCAAACAGCTCGAACACCCAATTAGGCTGCCCGCTAGCCCAACTGCGCATCCGACGGCACAACTTGGGCCTTATCGCGTTTTTTCAGGTGCACCGCATGGATGCCGGGTTTCTTCGCCAGCTGCTCGAGCAGACCGTCAAGACCTTCTTGATCGACACTGTGGTGCTGCACGCTTTCGGGCTTCTCCGATATCTGTGCGACCAGACGCTTCAGCTGCTCCGGCGACTGCTTATTATCTTTGAGGTCTTTGAGCGGGGTGATGCGGCCGCGGACGCCGTTACGGGCCACAGCGTTGGGAGCCCCGGCGCCTAGGGCGCTGCCGAGCATCCCTGCCATGGCCATCGAACTGAACAGGCCTCCCTGGCCCAGCGCGGCCGCCGGCACGGCGTCCGGCCCAGCGGCCGACAAGGCGGCGGCAACCGTCCTGATAGCCGGGGTGGCCGCGGCCCAGCTCGGCGGAACCGACAACTTTCCGACCAACGTGCCGGCATTTCCCATACTCCCCGATACCGCGTTGTAAAACGTGCCCCGGCCGAGGTTTAACGCCCCAAGCCCGGCTCCCAGCGCGCTCTTCGGGAGCCCGGCGTACGCGGCGGGTGGGGCGAACTTGAGGAACTGCGACAGAGGGAAGTTGATCAGCAGCCCGATGTCGTTGAACCCCGTGGTGAAGCCAAGTGGAACCTTGATGCCGTTGAAGATGTTCGTATATAACGCTGACGCGCCTGACCCGAACGTAGAGGTTAGGAGCCCGTTGAGGGTGTCTGTGTAGTCGGTGCTCAGGTTTCCCACTGCGTTCAGCAGCGGGTTGCCCGTCGTCAGGAGCGACTGCAGGAGCGACTGCACACTGGCGGCCGGGGTGGCAGCGGCTTTGGCCACGGCGGCCGCCTGGGTGGCCATCCCGGCGGCGTTGCTGATCTGTGGCGGCGCAGTGAACGGCGTCACCTGGGTGGCGGCCGCCGACGAGCCCGTGTAGCTGAACATCGCGGCGACATCCTGGGCCCACATTTCGGCGTATTCGGCCTCGGTGGCCGCAATCGCCGAGATGTTCTGCCCGAAAATGTTGGTCGCCAACAGCGACATCAGTTGGCTGCGGTTGGCCGCGATCTCCTCCGGCGGCACATGCGCGGCGAACGCCGCCTCATAGGCGGTAGCCGCCGCGGTGGCCTGGGTCGAGGCTTGGGCGGCTTGGGCGGCGGTGCCCTGCATCCAGGCCAGGTAGGGCGTGACCGCGGCCGCCATGGTGAGCGACGACGGACCTACCCACTCCCCGCTGGTCAGGGTCGAGATCACCGACGAGTAGGAGGACGCCGTGGACTGTATTTCGGCGGCGAGTCCGTCCCAGGCCGCGGCGGCGGCCCGCATCGACCCCGATCCGGGACCGGTGTACATCCTGCCCGAGTTGATCTCCGGCGGAAATGCTGCGAAAAACATGTCTATACCCCTTGCCTGGTCGTACGTGCCTGGGTGGGCTGTGCTGGGCTACGGTGCGTCGTCGCGGCAGTCATCGCTCTCATCGCCGTCAGTCCTCGAGCGCCGGTATCACGATGATGGTGGCCGTGGTGGCTTCAGCAGCGGTGACTACACCGCCCATTGAGCCTGCCGCAGCACCGCCGCCTGCTGACTGCATCGCAGCGGCGCTGACGGCGCGTCCTGCCAGGCTCGATAAAGCCATCTGGCTGAAGACGCCACCCTCGCCGGCCAGGGCGGCCTCCGGGGCGGCCGCCAGGTTGGCGGGCATCACAGAGGCGAGCGTTCTGATCCCCGGCGCGGCTTCGGTCCAGCCCTGTGGCACCGACATGTTTCCCACCAGGGCTGCCTTGCCCACAGATCCCGACACCGGCGCCCCACCTAGCGCTGAGCTCAAGTGTGCAGGCAG
>JBEKNM010000606.1:0-3022 GCA_049522835.1 Mycobacterium sp. | reverse complement strand
CCCTCGCCGGGATTCTCCAGCAGCCGCGCACCATGCTCATCAGAACTGTCGAACAGCGTCTCGATCGGCCCGTGGTCTTGCGGGTGCAACCGCGCCTCGGCCCGCTGCAGCATCTGCTCGAACCGGTCGCGCCAGGTGTCGGCCAGCCAGGGGCTGCCCGGTGCAGCCGTGTCGGCCGTCGAATCGCCCGCGCCGATGGTCAGCTCGACGTAGCGCTGCAACCATTGCAGGTAGGTCATCTCGCCGACATCGCCGAAGTATGGCTTGGCGGTGTTGGCCATCGCCGCGATGATCTCATCGCGTCGCTCGGCGACCGCGTCGGCGTCGCCGGCAACCTCGTCGAGCAGCCGGCCGCAACGCGAGGCGGCGTTGTCGATCTCGTGGATGTCGGCGCCGAGCTGACTACGGCTGGAAGCCATCCCGCCCTGGGCTTTTCCGGCACTGATCCACTGGTCAGTACCTTGCGTCTCGACCAACATCCGCTTGACCGACGGCGACGTGGTGGACTCCTTGGTCGCCATCGCCGCGGTGCCGACCAGGATGCCGTCGATCGGCATCGACGGGAAGCCGTATGACTCGGACCACCGCCCGGACAAGTATTCGGCCGCCTGCTCGGGGGTGCCGATGCCGCCACCGACGCAGACGGTGATGTTCGAGCGCGACCGCAACTCGGAGTAGGTCGCCAACAACAGGTCGTCGAGGTCCTCCCAGGAATGGTGACCTCCGGCACGACCGCCCTCGACATGCACGATCACCGGTTTGGCGGGTACCTCGGTCGCAATCCGGATGACCGAGCGGATCTGCTCAATCGTGCCGGGCTTGAACACGACGTGGCTGATGCCGATGTCGTTGAGCTCGTCGATCAACTCGACGGCATCCTCGAGATCCGGGATGCCGGCACTGATCACCAGACCGTCGATCGCCGCGCCGGACTGGCGGGCCTTCTGCACCAGCCGCTTACCGCCCACCTGGAGCTTCCACAGGTACGGATCGAGGAACAGCGCGTTGAACTCATAGGTGCGGCCAGGCTCGAGGAGTCCAGATACCTCCTTGATCCGGTCGGCGAAGATTTCTTCGGTTACCTGGCCGCCGCCGGCCAGCTCGGCCCAGTGCCCGGCGTTGGCCGCAGCAGCGACGATCTTGGCGTCGACGGTGGTCGGGGTCATGCCCGCGAGCAGGATCGGTGACCGCCCGGTCAGGCGGGTGAACTTGGTAGAGAGCTTGACCCTGCCGTCGGGCAGGCGAACCACGGTCGGGGCGTAGCTCGACCAGGCCCGGGCCACCTCGGGCGTGGCCCCGACAGTAAAGAGGTTCCGCTGGCCGCCGCGGGTTGCCGCGGGCACGATGCCGACACCCAGGCCGCGGATCACCGGCGCGGTCAGGCGGGTCAGGATGTCGCCGGGACCCAGGTCGAGAATCCAGCGCGCACCGGCCTTGTGAACCCGGGTGATCTCGTCCACCCAGTCGACGCGGTTCACCAGAATGGACTCGGTCAGCTCGCGGGCCAACGCCACATCGAGGCCGACCTTCTCCGCCCAGCCCCCGACGATGTCGATACCGTCGGCCAACCGCGGCGTGTGGAAGCCCACCTCCACCCGCACCGGGTCGAAGACCGGCGCGAAGACGTCGCCGCCCCGGATCTTGTTCTTGCGGTCGGCTTCCTCCTTCTCGGAGATCTGCTGGCAATAAAGTTCGAATCGCGAGAGTTGCTCCGGCGTGCCGGTGATGACGACCGCACGCCGGCCGTTGCGGATGGACAGCACCGGCGGCAGCACGGTCCGGACATCTTGCGCGAACTCGTCAAGCAACCGGCCAATGCGCTCGGGGTCGGCGTTGGTGACCGACACCATCGGCGGCCGGTCACCGAGGACTGAGATTCCACGCCGGCGGGCCACCAGCGTTCCTGCCGCACCGATCAGCTGGGCCATGGCCAGCAGCTCGACGTCGCGAGCACCCGCGGCCTTCAGCGCCTCGACAGCGAGCACACCTTGCGAATGGCCCGCGACGGCCACCGGCGGTGTCGCGATGAGGTCCATGCCCTGCCGGGCCAGCGCACGAACCGCTGCGATCTGGGTAAGCAGCACGCCGGGCACCGACACCGCCGCGGACGTCAGATGTTTGTCCGACGGGACCGGATCTTCGGCCGCCAGTGCGCGTACCCACTGCAGCGGCTCGAAACCAATCGGACGCACCACGACCAGCTCTTTTGCTACCGGCTCAAGCAGCAGTTCCACCTCGCCGACCAGCGTTGCCAAGTCGGTCTCGATCCCGGCCGACGACACTAGTTCTTCCAAGGTCTCCAGCCAGGCGCTGCCCTGGCCGCCGAACGCAACAGCGTACGGCTCGCCGGCCGTCAGACGGTCGACCAGAGCATGGGTGTCCCCCGCAAGCGGGAGGTGCCCCCTGTGCGGGCGGTTCCCGTCGCGGTCAGTGGACACCCGGTCGTGCTCGTGGATCGTCACGTTTCGTATCTCCCTGTGTGCGTCTTTACGTATCAGTTCGTCAGGTCAGCACTGCTGTGCGGGACTTGCTCGATTCCGCATCGAATCGCAGCCGGAAATCAGCTGACCGCTGTGTTGTCGGCGGGTCGCCCCGGTTGGGCCGAACGGAGCGGCGGACTGCATCGGCTGTAATAAGGGTGTCATAAGGATCAGTGCCCCTTTGGTGTGTTCATTGGTTACTGGTGAGTTCTACGCACGGGTAACCAGTGTCGTGGGTAACACCCGGTTTAATCGCGGCTGCGGAGCCCGGAACAAACGTCCTGCATGCAGGTGGTTACGCTCGAGTAGCTATAACTGCGCTGATCAAAGCACGATTGTTATCGAATCGTTATGTTAAGAATCTGCGCTGCGACCGGCCTCCGATTAAGGGTCAGGCGTCGCGTCACGCGCTCGACCGCACCGGCGCCGCCCGACCAACAGCGAACAAGTGTTTGCTGAATCACGGCGTAGGGGAACGCGGCAAGATCGGCCGACGCACCGGCGGCCCCCTGAAAAGCGCGAGAAATGCCCCGGGAGAGCTA
>JBEKNM010000605.1:0-3027 GCA_049522835.1 Mycobacterium sp. | reverse complement strand
GCCTCAGCTTCGGCGATCTCGAACGCGCCGATGTACTCGTGCACGGCGTTGCGGTATTCCAGTTGCGCGTCCCGGTCGCCGACCAGGTCCTCAGGCCGTTCCGGCCGCAGCAGGTCCGCGCGCCGCTTGGCTTTGTGGAATGTGATGGTCAGCGGAGCTCGCATATCGGTCATCATGGGGAAGTCCAGCAGTTTGGCGATATCGACTTCGTAGTCCAGCCACCGGGCGTCGGCACCGTCGTGGGCGGCAATGAGCTTGGCGAGCTCTCGCCGGTAGCTGTCCTCGTTGGTTCGCGCCCGTCCGGATGCCTGCGCCACCGCGATCTTGGCTTGCTGCTTCAACCGGTAGCGTTCGAGCCGTCGCTCGGCACGACGCTCGTTCGCTGCGGCAATCGCCCGCAGGCCCCCGCCGATCGCACCACCCAGTGGAAAGACCAGCCACCAGAAATTCGCGGCGAAATGCAGAGCCGGGGTCACATTGCCAGGATGCCACCGAAAGGCGTTAGTGCTCGGCGGCCTTGAACCGCTCCACCGAACGCTGCACCTCCGCCTCGGCTTCTGCGCGGCCAACCCAGTCCGCCGCCTTGACGAACTTGCCCGGTTCCAGGGCTTTGTATTGCGAGAAAAAGTGCTTGATGACATCCAATTCGAAGGACGGAACGTCCCCGATGTCTTGAATGTGATCCCATCGATGGTCGCCGGCGGGAACGCACAAAACCTTGTCGTCGCCGCCGGCCTCGTCGACCATCTGGAACATTCCCACCGGGCGCGCCTTCACCAGGACGCCGGGGAAGACCGGCTCCGGAAGGAGCATCAGCACATCCAGTGGGTCGCCGTCTTCACCGAGGGTGTCCTCGATGAAGCCATAGTCGGTCGGGTAGGCCATCGACGTGTAGAGGTAGCGGTCCAGACGCACCCGTCCGGTCACATGATCGACCTCATACTTATTGCGTTGGCCCTTCGGAATCTCGATGGTCACGTCGAATTGCACCACTTCGGCTCCCTGCTTCTGGATGGGTCTGGATAAGTTCATTTCGTCGCGGATCCACCCTAGTCGAGCCCTAGTCGAGGTTTGTGCCGCCGATTCGGCAGAATAGGAGCAGACAGTCAGGAGAGTGATGGGTCCTACTCGCTGGCGGAAATCCACCCACGTGTTCGTCGGGTTGGCCGTGCTGGCGTTTGTCGCCGCCATTGTGGGGGCGGCGACGTTTTTCACCACAGCTGGTCACGGCAACGCTGGAGCGCACGCCCCGGTACCGCCACCGCGGGCGCCGACGGTCAAACCGGGAATGGTGCCCGTCGCCGACACTGCCGGGGTACCCAGCGTCGGCGGGCTGGCGGCTGCGCTGGGGGCGGTGGCAGCCGACCCCAACCTCGGCCGGTTAGGGGGTCGGATCACCGACGCCATGACCGGAAGAGAGCTCTGGCAGGTTGCCGACGACGTGCCACTGGTGCCGGCCTCGACCAACAAGGTCCTGACCGCGGCCGCGGCGCTGCTGACACTGGATCGTGAGGCCCGGATCAACACCCGGGTCGTTGCCGGTGGCCCGAACCCGCAGGGGCCCGTCGTGCTGGTCGGTGCCGGTGATCCGACGCTGTCGGCTGTGGCACCCGGCCAGGACACGTGGTACCGGGGTGCGCCGCGGATCAGCGACCTAGTCGAACAGGTTCATCGCAGCGGAGTGACGCCGACGGCGGTGCAAGTGGACACCTCGGCGTTCAATGGTCCGACCCTGGCGCCCGGCTGGGATCCGACTGACATCGACAATGGCGACATCGCCCCCATCGAATCGGTGATGATCGACGCCGGGCGTATTCAGCCGTCGACGGTCAACTCGCGGCGGTCGAAGACCCCGGCACTGGATGCCGGGCGGGAGCTGGCCAAGGGCCTTGGGCTGGATCCCGGGGCGGTGACGGTCGCCGCGGCACCGTCTGGGGCGCGGCAGTTGGCCGTTGTGCAGTCCGCGCCGTTGGTCCTGCGGTTGTCCGAGATGATGAACGCCTCCGACAACGTGTTGGCCGAGTGCATCGCCCGGGAGGTGGCCGCCGCCATCAACCGGCCGCAGAGCTTCGCCGGCGCGGTCGACGCGGTGACCAACCGGTTGAGCACCGCGCACGTCGACATCACCGGCGCAGCGCTGGTGGATTCCAGTGGGCTTTCGATCGACGACCGGCTGACGGCTAAGACGCTCGACGGCGCGGTGCAAGCGGCGGCGGGGCCCGATCAGCCGGCAATACGTCCGCTGCTGGATCTGCTTCCGGTCGCCGGCGGCAGCGGCACGCTGGCCGACAGGTTTCTCGATCCGGCCACCAACCAGGGGCCGGCCGGCTGGTTGCGAGCCAAGACCGGCTCGTTGACCGCCATCAACTCGTTGGTCGGGGTGGTGACCGATAGCAGCGGACGCGTGCTCACCTTCGCGTTCATCTCCAATGCCGCCGGCCCCAATGGTCGCAACGTGATGGACGCCCTGGCCACCAGACTGTGGACGTGTGGGTGCGCATGACCGCAACCTCTGACCTGACTCTCGGTACCGCTGTGGACTGGCGCTTCGCGGCGACCGTCGGCCAGCGGCTGGCCCGGCCGGGTCCGCCGTCCAGCGACTACACCCGCCGCCAGGTGATCGACGAATTGACCAGCGCGGCCTTGAAAGCCGAACCGCCGGTATGCGATGTCACCGGCCTGATCACCAATGGCGCGGTGCCCGCCGCCCACGTCATCGACCGGCCGGCGTGGATCCGGGCGGCTGCCGAGTCGATGCGGGTGATGACGAACGGAAGCGAGAAGCCGCGCGGGTTTCTGACCGGCCGGATCACTGGCGCCCAGACGGGCGCCGTGCTGGCGTTTGTGTCCTCTGGGATCCTCGGCCAGTACGACCCGTTCGCAACCGCACAAGACGGCCGTCTGCTGCTGGTGTATCCCAACGTCATCGCCGTCGAGCGGCAATTGCGGATCGAGCCCTCCGATTTCCGGTTGTGGGTATGCCTGCACGAGGTGACGCACCGGGTGCAGTTCACCGCCAATCGGTGG
>JBEKNM010000604.1:0-3041 GCA_049522835.1 Mycobacterium sp. | reverse complement strand
GACAGCCGTGGTTGTCGACGGGGGAATCATCGGCGGGCCGCCCCAGACGCCGGGCACCACCCGTTTGTATGTGTCCGGTCACTGCGAGCTGATCCCTGCCCTCTTCGACGGCACAGCACTCGAAGTGGTCGCACTGCCCGGTGGAGTCGGCCAGGCCTCTGCGCTCAAGTTGGCCTACGCGTCCTATCAGAAGGCCAGCCGAGTTTTGGCCGCGATCGCCCATTCGTTGGCCCGTGAACACGATGTCGCAGACCAGTTGGCCCACGAGGCGGGACTTCTGCACAGTCGACCCCTGGCCGACCTCGATGTCTTTTGCTCCGCCGCCGCGCGTGCCTGGAGGTGGGCGCCTGAGATGCGCGAGGTCCACGACGCATTGCGAGCTGCCGGATTACCGGACGGCATGGCGCTCGGGGCAGCCGACGCACTCGAAAGGTGGACATCGGTCAAGGATCGCGACGATCTCGGCGTCGACGACGTCTTGGGCCTACTGGCCGACGGATGACCAAACGGCCCGGTGTTATCCCCGCGGATAGCCTCGGCGGACCGTACGGTCGAGAATGCCCAGAGTCGCCCGCAACGCGCCCTCAGGCAGAACCGGGAAAATTCCGGCGTCCCGCCACTTCGGGTCGATGCTCGACCAGTCGTAGAACGAGGTGACCACCGTGCCCGCAGCGTCGTCGGTCGGCTGGAGCTGATAGCCGTAGACGTGACCGATCTGGGGGCGGAGCTGGCCGAGAATCGTCCACGAGATCAGCCGATCTTGTTCGAGCTCCTTGATCTCGACGGTGACGTCATATTTGCCGAGCTCCGGATAATCGTTCAGCGCCGCGCGGTCCATGTGGACCACGAAGCTGTCACCGACGGCCTTTACCGGATAGCCTTCGGCGTCCTGGAGCATGCCGGATGAATCGATCGCGACGTGGCCCTGAGGGTCGCACAGCAGTGCAAAGATCTCAGGTGCCGTTGCCGGGATGGTGCGCTGGGTCTCGATGCGTTCGGTCATGAGTCCTCGCCTTGGACGTCGCTGCGTAGCTGGTTTCATCGCTTACTGTACGACGCTCGGGACGGCTGACGTGAGGACCGTCACTGCCCGACCAGCTCGACGGATTCGTTGTCCCCGACGACAAACTCACCCGGAACGGGGGCGCTGTCGCGATCGGGCATCCGTTCGGTGCCACCGGCGGCCGTTACATCCTCACGCTGGCCACCGAGCTGCGGGAACGCAACGTGCGCTACGGAGTGATCTGCGTCTGCATCGGATCGGGTCAGGGCGTCGCTGTGGTGCTGGAAAACCCGCACGCCGGTTAGTCGGTCGGCCGCGCCAAGTCCGCCCCGTGACCGATGCAAGCCTTCGGCTGATCTTTGGCGACAGCCCATAACCTGAGCGGCCAGCCTACGTTTGAGGGAGTATTGGATTAGAAGCTTCATCGAAATGCCTGCGCGACATTCCCATCAGTCCATGTCACCGAGTTCTCGCGGGCACTCAGGGAGGACCAGCGGCCAGGTGAGCGACTCAAAAGACGAGGACAACTACCGCAATCTGGCGGTGAACGGACTGCGGCCCTGCGAACTTGAATGGGCCCTGAACCACGATGCCGTGCATGGGATCGCGTACGCGTTCAAGAAGCCCGTCGCAGTCGTAGAAGCCAGTGACGATCCGGGCGACGATAGGAAGACGTACCTCATCCGGGTCAATCGCGATGACTTAGCCGAGGCGCTGGGAAAGATCAATGGATGGATCACCAATAATCCCGGCAGGGCTGGGATGCACGCTTTCGGCTTCGTCAGGGCGCTGTCAAGAGAGGGGCTCAAACGCATGACCGATGACGGGGAGCGCTGCTGATCCGGGACCACGTTTAATGACGCGCGAACGTTGGCGGGTGTGGATCGTCCGTACCGTCACGGCCGTCATCGCTGTGGCGGTCATCGTCACGTGTGTGTGGTGGCTGAAAGACCGCCACCGCAGCCACCCCGACTGCCCGACGGTCCGGGCAATGCTCGATTACAACAAGTCACAACGGCACGCTTTGGCCAAGGCGTTCAGGCCCGAAGAAGGATCCCAGCCCAGCCTTGACGATTACCAAAACTGGGCCAACCACATGCAGGGGTATGCAACATCGATCACCGACCCTGCGCTGGCCCCACATGCCCACCGGCTAGCCGATGCGGCTCAGCAGTTTGTCTCGCTCAACGCGCAGATCCGCAACGACACGACTGAGCCTGCTGATCCTGAGGCGTCGCCGCCCTGGGTTCAAACCTATGCAACTCTGAATCAACAGTTCAACGCCGAACTCGGAGCACTCGACAAAGTCTGCCCCGCTCCCTGACAACCTCATGTTCGGCGGCCGATCGGTGTCCGGGCCGTCAGCGCACGACCTCGCGGTGACCGGCGTCTAATCGACGCGTCCAGCCGCGCGCGTCCAGGTGTTCCAGTAAGGGGATCGCGACACGTCGGGTGGTGCCGAGCGCCTGCCGCGCCTGGCTGGTCGTGAACGGCTGTTCGAGCCGCGCCAGCTCCCGCATCGCCAGCGCAGGTGCCGTCGGCAGTAACACCACGCCGTCGCGCAGCCGCAGCACCCGACCGGCGCGCTCGGCTGCGGCCAGCTCGCGAGCGCCGAGCTCCAGTGCTGACAGCTCGTCGGCCTCGGGCGCCTGAAATGGCTCGGCCCGCAGCCGGGCTTCCAGCTCGCCCACCGCCGCTTCGGCCCGACCCAGGTCGTCGCCGGCACCGGCCACCCGGATGTGACCACCGCGCTGCTCGAGTCCCGCGTCGCGGGCAACGGCGTCAAGGAGCGACTCGTCTGGCAGCGCGAGCAGGTCGCGCGCGGCACCCCGGGATAGGCCATCTGCTAACGGGTCTCGAGCGTGCAGCTCGTGCACCGCGGTCCGCAGCCGCTGCTGCCAGGCGTCATACGTCGGGCCGTGCACCCACCAGCCATCCAGCACCTGCACCCCGGCGGGCGCCTTGGCGTCGGCTCCGGTCAGCAAGCCCAATCGACGCAGGTGGCGCTCCTGCACCGCACCCCGACGGGCCACCTCGG
>JBEKNM010000603.1:0-3063 GCA_049522835.1 Mycobacterium sp. | reverse complement strand
GCAAGCGGGTGGTGCCCCAGCTCGCAGGGATTACCGGGGCCGTGCCGTGTGGTTAGGGCCGCCGCGGCTGCGCATCGTGGTACCCGACTCGCGCAGCATGCTGTGAATGGATCCGTATGACTTGCCGGTGGTGGCTGCCAGCTTGCGGATACTGGCCCCCCGCTCGTACTCGTCGCGCAACTCGTCCAACGACTGATCTCGCGTCTTCTTTGTCTTTCTCGCTGGTTTTCCCACGTGCCCCCTCCACGCTTCAACACGATTCCAACCACACATCGTAAGAACCGATTGCGGGTGACGGAAGGCTTTGGCCGTAATCTCCTGCGGTTACTTATCCGATCGATCAGGCCAGCTCGATGAGGTCCCGATACTCGTCGGACCAGTAGTCCTCGGTGCCGTCGGGCAGTAGGACCACGCGTTGCGGGTCGAGCGCCTCGGCCGCCCCGGGGTCGTGGGTTACCAGCACCACAGCGCCGTGATAGCTGCGCAGCGCATCAAGCACCTGTTCGCGGGACGCGGGATCGAGATTGTTGGTCGGTTCATCGAGGAGCAGCACGTTCGCCGTGGACGCGACCAGGCCGGCCAGCGCAAGACGGGTCTTCTCCCCACCGGACAGCGTGCCGGCCAGTTGGTCGAGCTGCGGACCGCTGAACATGAACGCCCCCAGCAAGCCGCGCAAATCCTGCTCCCCGGATTCGGGTGCCGC
This sequence comes from Mycobacterium sp., assembly GCA_049522835.1. Lineage (GTDB taxonomy): Bacteria > Actinomycetota > Actinomycetes > Mycobacteriales > Mycobacteriaceae > Mycobacterium. Next base: position 2,360 of record JBEKNM010000603.1, on the reverse strand, counting down.
GTGGCGGATGTTCTGCCAGACTGTCGCGTCGTTGTCGAGGGTGTCGTGCTCCTGCGCGAAATAGCCGATCCGCAGACCGTGTCCGGGCTCAAGGCCTCCGGTGTCGGGCTTCTCGGCGCCCGCCAGCAAGCGCAGCAGTGTGGTTTTGCCTGCGCCGTTGAGCCCCAGCACGACCACGCGGGAGCCGCGGTCGATCGCCAGATCGACGCCGCTGAATACTTCAAGCGACCCGTACGACTTGCTCAGCCCCTTGACCACCAGCGGTGTGCGGCCGCACGCGGCCGGAGTAGGAAACTTGATCCGGGCCACCTTGTCGGCGGCCCGCTCCGCGTCGAGTTCGGCCATCATCCGATCGGCACGGCGTAACATATTCTGGGCCGCAACGGCTTTGGTGGCCTTGGCGCCCAGCTTGGCGGCCTGCGTGCGCAGCGCCGCGGCCTTACGTTCGGCGTTGGCGCGTTCCCGTCGGCGACGCTGCTCGTCGGTGGCTCTGGCGTCCAGGTACTTTTGCCAGCCCATGTTGTAGACGTCGACCTCGCCGCGAACAGCGTCCAGGAACCATACCCGGTTGACGACATCGGCGACCAAGTCGACGTTGTGGCTGATCACCACCAGCCCGCCGGTGTGTCCCCGCAAGAAATCCCGCAACCAGCCCAGCGAATCCGCGTCGAGGTGATTGGTGGGTTCGTCGAGCAGCAGCGTGGTCCCTGAACCTGAAGCTCCTGCGCCGCCTTCCGACGCGGCAAACAGGATGCGCGATAGCTCCACCCGGCGGCGCTGCCCCCCGGACAGGGTGCGCAATTGCTGTGTCAGGACCCGCTCGGGCAGGCCGAGGCTCGCGCAGATCCGGCCGGCTTCACTTTCCGCGCTGTAGCCGCCCAACGCGACGAACCGCTCCTCGAGCTGGCCGTAACGACGGATCGCGCGGTCACGCGCGTCGTCGTCGGCGACCTCGGCCATCAACGCCTGTTGCTTCTCCAGGTCGGTGAGCAAGACGTCCAGTCCGCGGGCCGACAGCACTCGGTCACGGGCCAGAACCTCCAGATCACCCTCTTTGGGATCCTGTGGCAGGTAACCGATTTCCCCGGCACGGGTGACCGAGCCGGCATACGGCTCAGTCTCCCCCGCCAGGATGCGCAGAGTGGTGGTCTTGCCGGCGCCGTTGCGCCCGACCAGCCCGATCCGGTCGCCGGGTTGCACACGCAGGTCCGGGCCGTCGGGTGAGAGCAAGATGCGCGCACCGGCGCGGACCTCAAGGTCCGTGGCCGTGATCACGATTGCTCTCCTTACTGACTGTTACTTGTCTACTTGTCGTCGGTGAAAGCCGCCGGGCGCCGCGCTGCGCGTGCAGCAACCGCTTCTTCGAAGTTGGCAGTGAGCAGGCGGACGTAAAGCTGTCCCAGGCCTTCGGCTTGCATATGCCCTTCCAGGCTAGCGGCGTCTAGTCCACTCCACAGTGTGCGTTTGGTCAACTCGATTCCCGGGCGCGAGAACGCTGCGATCCGTGCCGCGAGCGCGTAGCAGGTGTCCAGCAGCTGGCCTTCCGGCACCTGACATGACACCAGCCCGATCCGCTCGGCTTCCTCGGCGGTGACGTCGCGGCCGGTAAGCATGATCTCGAACGCTCGAGACGCGCCGATGGCCCTGGGCAACAGGTAGCTCAGCCCCAGTTCGCTGGCGGTCAGTCCGTTGTTGATCCCGGCGGCCCGGAAGTAGGCGCCGGTGGAGGCCACCCGAATGTCGGCGGCCAGCGCCAAACACAGGCCACCTCCGATGGCCGGGCCATTGACCGCGGCGATCACCGGTTGGTGCAGCCGCCGCAGCATCAAGATGACGTCGTCGAGAAGCTCCATGGAACGCAGCGCGTACGTCGGGCGGGTCAACCCGTCGACATTCGGCACGCTGCCCGCCGACTTGTGATCGGCGCCTGAGGAGAACCCTCGCCCCGCTCCGGTCAGCACGACCACTCGTACCGAATTGTCATACGTCACTTTCTCGAGGGCCTGTTTAAGCGGAACCATGACGTCGAACGCCATGGAATTCATTCGCTCCGGCCGGTTGAGGGTTATTAACGCGACCCCGGGTCGCGGATGTTCAACGAGTACCAAATTCACCCAAGAAAGGTAACGCGTATCGCAGCGCGCACCCACATGCGATGCCCGGCGCGCAGCGCCGTAATCCCACTGGGATTCATTTTGCTGAATTATTGGTGGTACCGGCGATCTAGCGGCGAGCGGCTACCGCTCAGACGTGGGCCACACCGGTGGTCATCAGGAAAACCCCCAGCAAAGCGACGATGACGCCGAGAACCGCCCGCCTGCGAGCCTTCACCCAGTCATGCACGCGCGACATCACCGCGC
>JBEKNM010000602.1:0-3071 GCA_049522835.1 Mycobacterium sp. | reverse complement strand
GATCCGGTGATGCAGCGGCCCCGGGGGTGGCGTCGCCGGGGACGCAGTTGGTGTCATCACCGCGCTCATGCGGTGACCAGTTCTTCGCCGCGCTGACGGTACTCGGCGCGCTCCCGATAAACAGCCTGGCCCAAAACAACGCCCATTACGACGATCCACGCGGCGATGGCGGCGTTCTTCACCCAGAATGACAGGAAGCCGTCCCACGCAAGCGGGCCGGACATGACCAGGCCCACAAACGCCGCAGGTACCAGCGCGGCCGCCACGAGAAGGTTGAAATGGGCCACCCAACGGTTGAATATCGGCCGCGGCTGATCGTCGAAATAGATTGCCAGGGCCAGAATCACGCTTTGCCCTATCAGGAAGGCAACGACCGTGGTGAACGTGATCCACGCGAAATCGTTCAACATCTGAGTGAGCTCCGGGCTCCGCTCCGGCCGGAAGGCGGCCAGCATCCAGCAGACGTTCGCGACGAGGAACAGGGTGGGACCGCCGGCCACGCAACCCAGCATGGCGTAGGCGAAGATCGGCGTACGGTGTGCCATCCTGCGGATCTGCATCACGATCAGAATCAGAATGGGGATGAGGCACAGGCCGAACCAGTTGAACACGATCATGCTGTACCGGATCTCCGGGAGATGGGCCGGATCGCGATAGAACGCGGCAACCTGCTCCGCCGGCATGGCGGGTGACATCGGCGGAATGAATCCCGGAAATAGGAAAAAGCAGCCAATCCAGATGACCACCGCCGCGGGCAACGTCCACAGCAGAATGCATTCACCATCGGTCCGTCGCAACCCAACTCGCGGAGACGCGCTCGGCGGATCGTTTCCGCCCGTATCGGACATCGGGACTCCTTCCGGCGCGCGGCCCTTGGTCGGAACCGGGCTAGACACTCGACTAGTCTGCGAAGCTAGCCGATCGGCTAGCTTAGGTCAATCTCCTTCGCTACTCTCGTCGTGTGGGATCAGCAGAACTGCCGGTCGCCGGCCGCGAGTTGCGGATCGTCCAGCACAGCGCCGCGCGCACCCGGGTGCTCGATGCCGCGCTGGATCTGTTCGCTCAGCATGGGGTCAGCGGGACCTCGTTGCAGATGATCGCTGACGCTGTCGGGATCACAAAAGCGGCGATCTATCACCAGTTCCGGACCAAAGACAACGTGGTGTTGGCGGTGACCGAACGCGAGCTCGGCCGGTTGGCGCCGGCACTGGAGGAAGCCGAGGCGCACGGCGACGAGCTGCAGGCCCGCGATCAATTACTGGTGCGCGTCATCGAGATGGCGGTTCGTGACCGCCGGCTGGTGCGCACCTTGCAGTTCGATCCCGTCGTTGTCCGGTTGCTGGCCGAGTACGAACCATTCCAGCGGTTCATGGAGCGTCTGTATCGGGTGCTGCTGGGTGACACGGGTGACGACGGGCGGATCGAAGGCGCGATGCTGTCGGGCGCGATCAGCAGCGCGGTCATGCATCCACTAGTCGCCGATGTGGATGACAACACGCTGCTGACCAAGCTGACTGATATGAGCCGTCGGTTGCTCGGTCTGTAGTCCGAGCCCATCGCGGGAGCGAGCTGACATCAGCTCAAGCTCAGGGGGCCCGGGACGCGGTGAAGAACTTGACGCGCATCAGTAGTTCGAACATCGCCGGCAACCCGTCGAACGGGCGACCGTATTCGTTGGCGGCTTTGTCCATCAAATCGACAGTGCTGACTGTCCAATCCCGTTCGGCCAGCCACCTTTTGGTGTCCAGGCGCGGATCGTCATACCAGAGATCGATGACTCGGGGCAGCGCGCTGTACTCATTGAAGATCGGAACCGTTTCAGCGAATTCAGCTATGTCGCCGGGCTCAGGACCCAGTTCGGCCGCTATCTGGCTGCCGACGGCCGACAACTCGTGCAACTTCTCGAACAGCGCATCTTGCGCGGGCCCTGGCAAGTACCGCAAGAACCCCTCGAGCGCCCACATCGTCGGCTGAGCGGGGTCGAAACCTGCATCTGCAAGCGCAGCCGCCCAGTCGTCGCGCAAATCGACAGCGACCGTGACGCGCTGTGCCAACGCGATGGCGCCCTGTTCGTCGAGCACCCGCTGCTTGAACTCGAGCACCCGCGGCTGATCCACTTCAAAGACCGTGCTGCCCGGGGGCCACGCCAAACGGTAGGCGCGACAATCCAAACCGGCTGCCAGGATGACCGCCTGCCGTATCCCGGTCTTAGCGCCTGAGGCGAAGAAGTCGTCGAAGAATCGCGTCCGCACCCCCACCCAACGCGCATTGAACGCCACCGCGCCGTCCATATCGGTCTCGGCCACTGCGGCAACAAGTTCCGGCTCTCGGGCCGCGGTGACGAACCCGGCGGCGTAGGCGTCGTCAGCGAGCGGGGGATCCAGCACGGCATCGAGCGCACGCGCTGCACATACAGCCAACGCCGTGAAGCCGACGCTGGTCACGATGTCCCAGGTGTCACCAGGCGTTCGAGTCACTACTTCTCCCAATCAGGAACCTTGGCGCGCGATGTGCGGCTCGGGCCCGACAGTCGTCGAGATGAAATCGTCAATCAGATCCGCCACTTCGATCGGGGCCTCGACTTGCGCGAAATGCCCCACACCCGGAAGCACTTCGAGGCGAGAGTCCGGCCGGGCTTTGTGCGCCGAATATGCATGCTCCACCGGGATGATGGCGTCCTGCTCGCCCCAGATCGCGAGGGTGGGCAGACCCTCGCGCAGCTTGAGGCGGTTCAGCGCGCTGACGCTTTGCCCGCGATGGTCGACCACGGATCGGAGCGTGCGCAGGAACGCGTCGCGGGCCTTTCGGTCCGAGAAAGACGCGTAAGCGTTCCATATCTCGGCGCCGCGCGGAGACTGTAGGCCTAGCGAGCTGAGCCACGATCGCACGGAATTTCCAGCACGCAGCACAGGAGACGGTGCGATGACAGGCAGGATCATCTCAGCGCCCGGGGCGGCGAGCAGGCGCAGGATGAGCCCGACTTCGGGACCAAGTCCGCCGCTACTGATCAGCACGAGCCGGCGGCAGTAGTCAGGATGCTGGTAAAGGAACTGCATCGCGATGCCGCCGCC
>JBEKNM010000601.1:0-3075 GCA_049522835.1 Mycobacterium sp. | reverse complement strand
GAGAGCGGGTGGTGTGAGGGAAGGTCTCGGCAGGCAGGGCGGTCAGTCGGCGCTGGAGCTCGTCGGTGTCGACGACCCAGTCCGCCTCGTTGTGGTCCTTGCGCTGGTTCAGGATGGAGATTCCGCGTGGCCAGCGCGCCATTTCGAAGGCGTCGAGCACCATCGTGGTGCGCATGTGCGAAGCGACCCGCCAGCCCACGATCATGCGGCTGAACGCGTCGGTGAGGAAGCACACGTAAGCGATACCGGCCCAGATCGGCACGAACGTCAGATCGGTCACCCACAACTGGTCGGGTGCGGTGGCGGTGGAGTCGTGGCTCAACATGTTCGTAATCCGGCTTCCAGACGGCGAAGAAGTTCCGGGCGGCTGAGGGCGACGAGCTCGAATTAGCCAAGAGACCGGCCGCTAAGGCATGCGGCAGCCGTGCCGGTCAGCACCGTCAGCGCCGCCCCAGAGGCTGCAGGCGGGCCTGGAAACCTGCTCGGCGGCATGCCACTGGCCGGTGCGGGCGCCGGCGGGCACGGCAGCGGGCCCCGATACGGATTCAAGCCCACTATCATGGCCCGTCCACCTGCGGGCGGATAATCACCCATCCGACAAAACCGGCACCGCGCCACTACGTTGATAGCCACCGTTACAACGCGGAGCCCCTCCGAAATCTGACCGACAGTGACGCCGGGAGAACAACCATGAACGCCCAGAAGCCGACCATCATCTACACGCTGACCGACGAGGCGCCGCTGCTGGCGACCTACGCCTTTCTGCCGATAGTGCGTGCCTTTGCCGAGCCGGCGGGCATCAAGGTCAAGGCCAGTAACATCTCTGTGGCGGCACGTATCCTGGCCGAGTTTCCCGATTATCTGACCGAAGCACAGCGTGTGCCGGACAACCTGGCCGAGCTTGGCCGGCTGACGCAGCTGCCAGACACCAACATCATCAAGCTGCCGAACATCAGCGCCTCGGTGCCACAGCTCGTGGCCGCGATCAGGGAACTGCAAGCCAAGGGCTTTAAGCTTCCGGACTATCCGGAGGATCCGAAGACCGACGAGGAAAAGGGCATCCGTAACCGCTACGCCAAATGCTTGGGCAGCGCGGTGAACCCGGTGCTGCGCGAAGGTAACTCGGACCGCCGCGCACCCAAGGCGGTCAAGGAGTACGCGCGTAAGAACCCGCACAGCATGGGCGAGTGGTCGATGGCCTCGCGCACTCATGCGGCGACCATGCGGCACGGTGACTTCTATCACGGCGAGAAGTCGATGACCCTGGATCGCGCGCGCGACGTGAAGATGGAACTGGTCACCAAGAGCGGCGAAACGATCGTGCTCAAGCCCGAGGTGTCGCTAGATGACGGCGACATCATCGACAGCATGTTCATGAGCAAGAAAGCCTTGTGCGAGTTCTACGAGGCGCAGATGGAGGATGCGCGCAAGACCGGCGTGATGTTCTCACTGCACGTCAAGGCGACGATGATGAAAGTCTCGCACCCCATCGTCTTCGGCCACGCGGTGAAGACCTTCTACAAGGATGCCTTCGCCAAGCACCAGGAGCTGTTCGACGAACTGGGTGTAAACGTCAACAACGGGATGGTCGATCTCTACAGCAAGATCGAGTCGCTGCCCGCATCGCAACGCGACGAGATCATCCAAGACCTGCACGACTGCCACGAGCACCGCCCTGAGCTGGCGATGGTGGATTCGGCCAGGGGAATCTCGAACTTCCATTCGCCCAGTGACGTGATCGTGGACGCCTCGATGCCCGCGATGATCCGCGCAGGCGGCAAGATGTACGGCGCCGATGGGCGGACCAGGGACACCAAGGCGGTGATGCCGGAGTCCACCTTTTCTCGTATCTACCAGGAAGTCATCAACTTCTGTAAGACCAACGGCGCCTTCGATCCGGCGACCATGGGTACCGTCCCCAATGTCGGCCTCATGGCGCAGCAGGCGGAGGAGTACGGCTCGCACGACAAGACGTTCGAGATTCCCGAGGACGGCTTCGCCAACATCGTGGACCTCGCCACCGGCGAAGTGCTGCTGACGCAGAATGTGGAAACCGGCGATATCTGGCGCATGCCCATCGTCAAGGACGCACCGATCCGCGACTGGGTCAAGCTGGCTGTCACCCGTGCACGCAACTCCGGGATGCCGGTGCTGTTTTGGCTGGACCCGTACCGTCCGCACGAGAACGAGCTGATCAAGAAGGTTCGGACCTACCTGAAGGATCAATACACCCATGGCCTCGATATCCAGATCATGTCGCAGGTGCGCGCCATGCGTTACACACTGGAACGCCTGATCCGCGGGCTGGATACCATCGCCGCTACCGGCAACATCCTGCGCGACTACCTCACCGACCTGTTCCCGATCCTGGAGCTGGGCACCAGCGCCAAGATGCTGTCCATCGTGCCTCTGATGGCCGGCGGCGGAATGTACGAAACGGGGGCGGGCGGTTCTGCGCCCAAGCACGTCAAGCAGCTGCTGGAGGAAAATCACCTGCGTTGGGATTCGCTTGGTGAGTTCCTCGCGCTAGCCGTCAGCCTGGAAGACTTGGGCATCAAAACCGGCGACAAGCGGGCCACGATCCTGGCCAAGACGCTGGATGCCGCGACCGGCAGGCTGTTGGACAACAACAAGAACCCGTCGCGCAAGACCGGCGAACTCGACAACCGTGGAAGCCAGTTCTACCTCGCCATGTACTGGGCGCAAGAACTCGCCGCGCAGACCGACGACCAGGATCTGCGGGAACGCTTCGCCGAGTTAGCCGATGCGTTGACCAACAACGAAGACATCATCGTGCAGGAACTCGCCGAGGCGCAGGGCAAGCCGGTGGACATCGGTGGCTACTACGCAGCGGACAGCGACATGACCACGGCAGTGATGCGGCCGAGCAAAACGTTCAATGCGGCGCTGGCGGCCGCCCAAGGCTGACGCCGGTCCGCAACGACAGTGCGGACGTAACCTCGCGCAGGCAGGCTCAGAACCCATGGAAGGCGCGGCTTTGTCACTTCGAAAGTCCCCTCGAAAGTCCCCTCGAGACGACCACCGATACGTGATCATCGGTGCCGGTGCTATCGG
>JBEKNM010000600.1:0-5010 GCA_049522835.1 Mycobacterium sp. | reverse complement strand
TGGCCGCCGCACCGAACGCCTCGGCATAGATGCGGTGGGCCACCAGATCGGTGCGGCCACCCGGGCCGCCGTCGGTCAGCGCGTAGACGGTGTCGAAAACCTGCGCGGTGCTGACGATTCCGGTGACCACGACGAAGAACATCGTCGGGCGCAGCATAGGCAGGGTGATGCGCCAGAACCGCTGCCAGGCACTGGCACCGTCGGTGCGCGCGGCGGCGTGGATATCTGCTGGGATGGCCAGCAGGCCGGCCAGGAAAAGCAGCGAGACATAGCCGACGTTGGTCCAGATCACGACCGCCGACACGACCGGCAGCGCCAGGCCGGGATCGGAGAGCCATTCGATGCTGTGCCCCAGCACGGCGGCGACGGCGCCATCGGTGGGAGCCAGGATCCAGCGCCACAACACCGCGATCGCCAACGGCGCGCAGATCCACGGCAGCACGTACAGCGCGCGGAACAGGGCGGTGCCGGGAAGCCGGCGGGCCAGCATCGACGCGGTCAGCAATCCGAGCACGGTCTGCGCCGGGACCACGATGGCCACGAAGACGGCCGTGACGATCAGCGAGTTGCCGAAGTCAGAGTCGGCCAGCACCGACCGCCAGTTGGCCATGCCGACGTAGCGCAGGGGACCCAGCAGGTCCCACCGATACAGGCTCAGCCAGACCACGACCAGGAGGGGCAGCAGCAAGAAGGTCACCACACCGAAAAGGCTGGGTGCCAGCAGTGCGTAGCCGAGCGCGGTGGATCGAGGTTGTTTCCTCAGCACGGCGCTGGTCATGGAGGTAATTAAAGCGGGCGCTGCCAAGGTTTGTAGTCCGCGGTCGTTACGGTGGAGCCGTGACACCACAGCGGGAGATCGATGCAGCCTTTCTGGACCTGCCGCGCCACGAGCTGGCCGAAGCCGCGTTGGCGGCCGCCAAGACGGCTGGGGCCAGCTACGCCGACCTGCGGATTCACCGCATCAGCACCGAGATCGTCCAGCTGCGCGACGGCGAGCTGGAGACCGCAGTCGTCAGGCGCGAGGTCGGCTTGGCGGTGCGGGTGATCGTCGGGGGTACCTGGGGATTCGCCTCGCACGCTGAGTTGGCGCCGTCGGTTGCCGCCGAGACTGCGCGCCGCGCGGTGCACGTGGCCACCACGCTGGCGGCGCTGAACGCTGAAAGCGTCGAGTTGGCGGCCGAGCCGGTGTACCGCGACGTCAGCTGGGTCGCCAATTACCAGATCGACCCATTCGACATCCCGGCGGCCGACAAGATCGCCGCACTGCAGGAGTACTCCGGGCGGCTGCTGGCCGCCGATGGCATCAACCACGTGTCGGCGGGCGTGATTGCCGTCAAGGAGCAGACCTTCTACGCGGACACGTTCGGATCGTCGATCACCCAGCAGCGGGTTCGGGTGCTGCCGTCCCTGGAGGCGACCACCGTCGATGCCGCGGCGGGCAGTTTCGACTCGATGCGCACGCTGGCGCCGCCGATGGCGCGAGGCTGGGAAGCGCTGGCCGACGACGCGGTGTACAACTGGAGCGACGAGCTCGCCCAGCTGCCGGCGCTGCTGGCCGAGAAGGTCAAAGCGCCCAGCGTGGTAGCAGGCCCCAAGGATCTGGTGATCGATCCGACCAACCTGTGGCTGACCATTCACGAATCCATCGGCCACGCGACCGAATACGACCGGGCTATCGGCTACGAAGCCGCCTACGCCGGAACCTCATTCGCCACACCCGATAAGCTCGGCACCATGCGCTACGGCTCGCCGGTGATGAACGTGACCGCGGACCGAACCGTCGAATTCGGTTTGGCCAGTGTTGGATACGACGACGAGGGAGTGGCCGCACAAAGCTGGGATCTGGTACGTGACGGAATTTTCGTCGGCTATCAATTGGATCGAGTGTTCGCGCCGCGGCTCGGCCAGCTACGTTCCAACGGGTGCTCATATGCCGACTCGCCCCATCACGTGCCAATCCAGCGGATGGCCAACGTCTCGCTGCAACCCGCTCCCGACCAGACCAGCACCGACGACCTGATCGGCCGGGTCGAGGACGGCATCTACATCATCGGTGACAAGTCGTGGTCGATAGACATGCAGCGTTACAACTTCCAGTTCACCGGGCAGCGGTTCTTCCGCATCCGCGACGGCCGCCTGGACGGTCAGTTGCGAGATGTCGCCTATCAGGCCACCACCACCGACTTCTGGAATTCCATGGAAGCCGTCGGCGGGCCCTCGACCTGGCGGCTGGGCGGGGCATTCAACTGCGGCAAGGCCCAGCCCGCACAGATCGCCGCAGTCAGCCACGGTTGTCCGTCGGCATTGTTCCGGGGCGTCAACGTGCTCAACACCCGTGCTGAGGGCAGCCGATGATCAGTGCGCAGCACGTCGTCAACATCGTTTTGGGTGAGGCGGCGAAACTTGGCCGCGCCGACGAGACCATGGTGCTGGTCACTGACCGGGTCGAGGCGACGTTGCGCTGGGCAGGCAATTCGATGACCACCAACGGAGTTTCGGTCAGCCGCCGCACCACGGTGATTTCGATTGTGCGTAAAGGCGATAGCGCCTCCATCGGCACGGTGGTATCCGCTGAAGTGGACCCGCGGGTGATTCCCAGCCTGGTCGCGGCGTCCCAGGAATCGGCTCGCTCCGCGCCGGAAGCCGGCGATGCGGCTCCGCTGCTCGCCGATACCGGGGTGCCCGCAGATTGGGACGCGCCGGTGCCCGGCACCGGAGCCGAGGTGTTCGCCGACGTCGCAGGTTCGCTCAGCCGCGGCTTCCGCGGCACCGACCGGTTGTACGGCTTTGCGCAGCACAGTGTGGCGACGACGTTTCTCGCGTCGTCGACGGGGCTGCGCCGGCGCTACACCCAGCCGAGCGGCACGGTGGAGATCAACGGCAAACGCGGCGACGCCAGCGCGTTCGCGGCTGTCGGAACGCCCGATTTCGTAGACGTGCCAACCCGCCGGTGGCCGACATGATGGTCTATCTGGCGTGGTCGATGACCGGCCGCGGTGCCGAGGAGGGCCGGACCGCATTGTCGGCACCCGGCGGCGGGACCCGGGTGGGGGAGCGCCTCACCGAGTTGCCGCTGACGTTGTTCTCCGATCCGATGGCGCCGGGCCTGGCGTGCACGCCGTTCGTCGCGACCAACAACTCCTCGGAGACGGTGTCGGTGTTCGACAACGGCATGGAGATCAACCAGGTGGACTGGATCCGCGACGGGGTGATCAACGCGCTGGCCTATCCGCGGGCTACCGCCGCCAAATTCGACGCCAAGGTCGCGGTTGCCGCCGACAACCTGGTGATGACCGGGGGGTCGGCGGATCTCGCCGAGATGATCGCGGCCACCGAGCGCGGCCTGCTGCTGACCACGCTGTGGTACATCCGAGAGGTCGACCCGACCACGCTGCTACTGACCGGGTTGACCCGCGACGGGGTCTACCTCGTCGAAAACGGTGAAGTGACCGCGGCGGTCAACAACTTCCGGTTCAACGAGAGCCCGCTCGGCCTGCTGCGACGGGCTACCCAGGCCGGTGTCAGCGAGAAGACCCTGCCACGGGAATGGGGAGATTGGGCCACCCGGGCAGCGATGCCGTCGCTGCGGATACCGGACTTCCACATGTCGTCGGTGAGCCAGGCGCAGTAGCTTCTGGGCCGGGCGGGTTCTAGCGTGTGAAGGATGGCGGCTCCGGTTTCGGTTCGAGAAGATCAGCTCACCCGCTTGGTGGCGTTGTCCCCGGGCGACGGTCGGGTCGCGGCGCTGGTCCGGCGGGTGTGTGGGCAGGCGTTGTCGCTGCCGCCGTTGCCCGCTTGCGTCGAGGTTGGTGAGCCTGCGTCGGAGGCCGAGGCCGTTATCGCCGAGTTCGCCGAGCAGTTCAGCGTCGATGTCTCCACGATCACCGGCGAGCAGCGGTCCCGGTTGTGGAAACAGCTGGGGCACAGCACCTTTGGTGTCGTGGCGCAGATGTACATCGCCGACTTTGTTCCGCGGGTACGGGCCGGGCTGGAAGCGCTGGGGGTCGGTGAGCAGTACCTGGGATGGACGCACGGGCGGATCCGGTGGGATCGTGGCACCGAGCCCTCGGATTTGGTGTTCAACGACTTTCTGCCCGCGGTGGCCCGGATGCGCGCGCTGGACCCGGTTACCTCCGAGCTGGTCCGCCTGCGCGGGGCTGCTCAGCACAACTGCCGGCTGTGTAAGTCGCTACGTGAGAGCACCGCACTCGACGCCGGGGGGTCCGAATCTCTGTACGAGGACATCGAGCGCTTCGAGAGCTCGGTCTTGCTCGACGACCGCGCTAAAGCAGCGCTGAGGTATGCAGATGGGTTAATTTGGACGCCTGCGCACCTCGTCGCCGACGACGTCGTCGAGGTGCGCTCCCGGTTTGGCGAGGCTGAGGCCGTCGAGCTCACCTTCGACATCATGCGTAATGCCAGCAACAAGGTGGCCGTGTCGCTGGGTGCCGACGCCCCACGCGTTGAGCAGGGCACCGAGCGTTACCTGCTCGACGCCGACGGTCAAACGGTGTTCAGCTGACGGTGGCGTGTTCCTGCTTCGGGGCGGCATGGCACGATGGTTGCCGCGCGCCGGGGCGGTAGCTCAGTTGGTTAGAGCCGCGGACTCATAATCCGTTGGTCGCGGGTTCGAGCCCCGCCCGCCCCACTTCAGAGGTGTATTACCTCGGCTGATGCTTGACATTTCGGTTTCGGGTGATGCCTGACAGTGTTTCGGCTGATGCTTGACAGTTGTTTCGGTTGATCCTTGACACTCCCTAGATGAGGGAGTTAAGCGTGGCTGAGCAGAGGTATCAGACCGTGTTGGCGGTGATCAGCGATGGATTGTCGATTTCGCAGGTCGCCGGGAAGGTAGGGGTGTCGCGCCAGACGGTGCATGCCTGGTTGGCCCGCTATGAGGCCGGGGGCCTTGAGGGGCTGGTGGATCGGTCGCATCGGCCGGCGTCGTGTCCGCATCAGATGCCGGCGGCGGTGGAGGCCGCGTTGTTGGAGTTGCGCCGGTCGCGGCCG
>JBEKNM010000599.1:0-3090 GCA_049522835.1 Mycobacterium sp. | reverse complement strand
CCTGCGCAGACCAGAAACACCAGCAAAATAGTCCACGGCGGCCACTGGCGCACCCGGGCGAGGCAGCCCCGGAGCGTGGGTACCTCCCGTCACAAGCGTTGGCTGATTTCATCACCGGACACCGGCTCCGAGGGGGCTTAGCCCGGCGGCCAGCAGTGCGGAGTCGCTACGACAATTTCGGATTGAGAAAGACGCATAGCGCAGCGATTTTGCCTTCGCGAACCACCACCACGTCAAGCACGGTGTACTCGGGAGGCGCGCCCTTCGGCCCCGAGCCCCAGGCGAGAATCCCCCCGTCATGCAGGGCCTGTGGCTCACCGTGCGGTGTGTTCTCCGGCGAATCTGTCCAACGCAGCGTGCCCGACGAAGGTGCCGTCCGGCTCCGGCACATGGAGCACGCAGTCATCGGTGTAGAAGTCTTCGATGGCGGTACGCCGTCGAGCTGCATCGCCCTCCCCTAAGACCTCCTGAAGGTTTCGACGAAGAAGTTCGAGAATTCGCTCCGGCGTAGTCATGTTGATGCCTCCCTAGTGGCGTCGGCCCGTCCCGACCCGTTCGACGGAGTTAAACGGACTGTGGTCCGATTCCATTCCGCGCCAGCGCCCTGGTCGTCACCGAGGGCCTCGTCGGCGGCCCCGAGGGGGTCAAGTTCGGCGGCCAGCTCGACGGCGGCCACTGGGGCGATTGCGGCTGTGCCGGGCCACCGCCCATGGACGTTTTTCTGGCTGACAGTCCGGTTGTTCGGGCGGTACCGGTGCGCTCGCTGTGGTGCGCAGTCAGACCTTCCCGAACCTAAGGGCTTTTTGTGCTGGCGCTGCGGCGAAAAGGAGTGCATGTCGCGAGATGATTCGTGACGAGCGGCTACTTGGCCTTGTCAGTGCGCGGCTCAGAACGTGTTGACCTTTTCGATGCTGACGAACCTATCTGGGCGTTTGGTCCGCCAAGCTGTGTTGGCGGTGCTATGAACCTGCAGCTCAGACCGTTGGCTCTGATGGTTGCGAAGAATTGCCGCTAGCTCTACTGCGGACTGGCTGCGGACTGGACTGGTATGGGTTGAACTGCCGAGTCAGCCTCTGGAGCTTGGGATGTCGCCCTCACCGGTATCGCAGTGAACGTCCGTAGCCAGCTCAAGGAAGACAGACTTCAATTCACCGAAGGAGAACCAGCGCTGCCGATAGCAGTGCGTCGCTTTGGCGAAGACACATTGAGCGCGGATTACCACGCCTCATCGCACGGGCGTGGTCGATGAACTGCTCGATTTCCGGCACGTTTGTCCGGCCAGGCGAACTGCCTTCTCAATCCCTAAATAGAAACACCCACCCCGGCACCATTGGGAATCGGATGCGGTGCGTAGCGACGACGTTTGCGCGTGCGCAAGTAGCAGTCTGCCAATGGTTCAATCCCAGTATCGCGCACCAGCGTTTATGCAGCTCAGATGCGGTATCTAGGCTAGCTTAGCAAATCGCCAAGACGATACCAGGACAATTGGGCAGGCAATTGGTCTGAGATACAGGTTGTGGTCCGACGCCGAACGATCTAACGATGCCTCAGTCGGCGGTGTGGACGATCAGCACGTCGGTCTTGGCCCTGCGGGAGACTTCGGATGGGACTGATCCCAGCAGCCGGTCGGCGACGCTGCCGAGTCCGACGTTGCCGACGACCAGCAGGTCGGCATGGACCTCCTCGGCCAGGTGCACCAGCGCGTTGATGGGGGCACCGACGATCGGCTTCTCCTCCACGTTCTTGGCCCCGGCTTTGTGCGCCCGCTCCCTGGCGTCCCGCAGGATCGCGTAGAAGGGGGCCTCGCCCACCACCCGGTAGTCCTGGCCGTGGGTGCTCCCCGGCGGGATAGCGTAGCGGCCCTTTTCCTCGGGGACGGGGAGATGCGCCGTCGCAACGATCAATTTCGCGCCGTGATCCGCAGCGATCGCGGCTGCGCGGTCCACCGCACGCAGCGACGAGTCCGAGCCATCGGTGCCGACCACGACCGTCTGATAGGCGCTCATTTCCCACCCAGTGTAAGGCCGACGGCGGCTCATTAGAGTGCAAACCGATATGGAGCCGGTCCCCCGCCGGAGGTATCAGCCGGGGCCGTTGCCCCCACCCGGCGCGCCAACGGGCGGCACTTCCCCGGATCAGGATGGGAACCAGATCGCCCTAGTCCGCGTCTGAATCGTTGTTCGGGCCGCCCCTGCTCTCCCCGCGCGGGCCGATTCAATTCAAAGAACATACGACTACTGCACCTGTATCAGAGGCTGACGATGCGTAGGCAAAGGCTGGTGCGGGGTCGCACGCCAGGGACACCCCGCACATGCAGAAGCAGCAGTGTAGCCACTAGACGGTTTCATCCGTGGTTTCGCTGGCAGCGGCGGACGGGCACATGGCCCCTGACCTGGACGTCGACTTCGGCTCCCGCCCCGACCTCTTTCACGGTGAATTTGTAAAGATCGCCCAACGGGCTGACAAGCACATCGCCCACTCGCTCCTCGACGTACCACAGCACGCCCGGCTGGTTGCAAGGCGGTTTGGATGCCCTGCCCTCTTCGACGTGCCATTTCACGTCCGGGTGGTTGGCAGGGAACTCGATGGTGTCACCCCGCTGGATCTTCTCAGCGCAAATGGCGTCATAGTCCTGGTCCATGTTCACCGCTATGAGGTTAGTGGCTTGTGCGCTACGGACCGATGAATACGCTTCGTCACCATGCGGGAAGACCATCGACTCCGAACTGCGGTTGATGGCGGCTCTTCGCCAGGCGGCGCTGGGGCGGGGTGGGCGCTGCCGTCGATAGATGTAGCGGATGCGCTGCTGGATGAGCGCCGCGAGCTGACCGGACTTCCCCGCCTGACCAGATGCCTGGATGATTACCAGGTGGAATTACTTCGACGCTCGAAGCCCGACGCGGAGAATAAACGGTGAGTCCTCGTGGTAGATCTCCTGCGGGTCCTGGGTAACGTCAATGCGGTACCAGCCGACTTAACCTCCATGATGATAGGGAGGCTTATTCGGCTGATTGTCTTGAGCTTTTCCTTTGCGTTCATCGTCACCGCCGCAGCGGGGCCGGTGGTGGCCGTCGTAGCCTGCGCCGGGGT
>JBEKNM010000598.1:0-3096 GCA_049522835.1 Mycobacterium sp. | reverse complement strand
GACGCAGCAATGCCAAGTCGCGGTAAGCACTGGCGTAGCGCCCCTGCCCGCCGGCCGCGACGGCCCGCAGCCACGTTTGCTGTGGCGTGGTCGCCGACGGTAGCGGCCAGCTGCCCGGCTCGCTTCCGAAGGCGGCAGCGGCAAGCGTCGCCTCAACCGTCGAAGTGTGCCGAGTTTGAGTCACTGTGATAAGGACGATATCTGTAGTAAACAGCTCGTGCTTTCTGTGTTACCAACGTATTAAACGGCAGGACCTCAGCGCCAATCACCCAATCCCCGTGATGGGGCCCTGAACTGGGAAGCTTTCGCATCGATCCACGTCGCGGTAGCACCGTTCCCGCTCCTCAAATCCGCTGCAGATGAACGCAACGTAAATTTACCCGCAACGCTTAGATATTTGCTCGAAGAAGGCAGCTATTGACTGAATTTCGGCGTCAGCCCTAACGTCTATTGTCGACGGGTAGTCATCGGCGACGCCACCCCAAAAATACTCGCACACTCGCTTCGCGAACGTGATCTCGTAAGGGCGTGCCTTGCAGAGAGGGAACAAGCAATGCCACAGCCGGAGCAGCTACCTGGCCCCAACGCCGACATCTGGAATTGGCAATTGCAAGGCCTTTGCCGCGGGGTTGACTCATCGATGTTCTTCCATCCCGACGGGGAGCGTGGCCGGGCCCGCATGCAACGCGAGCAGCGCGCCAAGGAGATGTGCCGCCAGTGCCCGGTGATCGAGCAATGCCGTTCCCACGCGCTTGGCGTCGGTGAGCCCTACGGTGTCTGGGGCGGCCTGTCGGAATCCGAGCGCGACCTACTGCTGAAGGGCGACATGGGGCGCACGCGCGGCATCCGCCGCAGTGCCTGATTGGCCCGGATCGACCCCAATGTGCTCGTATTCCTCTGGGCGGTGGCCAATTCCGAAGACGTAGGCGACCCGGCCCCTGCTGAGGTTGTCCTGCACGCTGATGTCCTCGGCCAGTCGGACCGGGTGATAGAGCGGTAGGACTGCCGCCGCCGCCAGAATATTGAGCACTTTGGTGCGAGCGGCGATCGCGGACGCCAGTATGAGCGGCGCGGGCAGATGGCCATCGGCCGTCGCATGATGTTCACTGAGCACAGCCATCACCGCCCCGCGCGTCTCGGCCCAGGCGCACATGTCGAGGGCGGCGTCATAGAGCGCGGGCGTGAGCGCGCCATCCGCAGGGGTGCGCATGTCGAACCGCATCGTGAACGTCAGCGCTGTTCGAATCTGGCTCGGCTGTTCCTTCGCCACCCCACGACGGGGTCGGGGACCAGAGATTGGTCGATGAAGTAGTCGACCGCCTCGAATCGCAGTTCTGTCATGCCATCTCCGTAGTCCTAGGCTCGTAACCAGTGCGCGATCTGCCCACTGGTTAAGCGCCGAACACCACCGGCAGCGCCGCGGGTGAACGGAAGACCTGTCCACGGATGTGCAGATCGTCGGCCTCGGGATCGAAGCGCAGATTGGGCAACCTGTCGATCAACAGATTCATCGCCACCCGCATCTCCATGCGGGCGAGGTGCATTCCCAGGCATACGTGGACACCGTATCCCCACCCAACGTTGCCCTTTGCCGCTCGGAAGATGTCGAACTCGTTAGGTTCCGGGTAACGGTCTTCCTGCCGATTCGCGGCGCCCAGCATAGGCATGACCGAGCATCCGGCGGGAATCTTCACCCCGCTGAGTTCGGTCTCGCGGGTCGTCACTCGGGTGATATTGAGGAGCGGCGCATCCCATCGCACGGCCTCCTCGATCGCCTGCGGCAGCAGCGACCGATCGGCTTTGACAGCTTCGAATTGTTCGCGATGAGAGAGCAACGCGAACAAGAGGTTTCCCAACGAACGGTAGGTGGTTTCGACGCCAGCGGGCAGCAACAACCGAAGAAAGGAGTAGATCTCCTCATCGCTCAGCTTCTCGCCGTCGATCTCGGCCTGCGCGAGGCTGCTGATCAGGTCGTCGCGGGGTTCGGCCCGCCGGGCTTCGAGGATGGGGCTGAAGTACTTGACTAATGCCTCCGAAGCCGCCTTGCCGCGCTCGGGATTGACGGTGAAGCTCAGCAGCGAGATCGACCACCGCTGGAACTGCGGGTAGTCGTCACGGGGCAGACCGAGCAGGCCTGCGATGATCTGCGTCGGGTAGGGGAAGGTGAAGTCCTTGACCAGGTCCGCCTTACCCACTCGGGCGAACCCGTCGATCAACTCATTTCCAACCTTGCCCACCAGATTGTCTTCCCAACGCGCCAAAGCCTTTTGGGAAAACGCCTTGGATACCAGGGCCCGATGCCTACCGTGTTCGGGCTCGTCCATGCCGAGCATGACCTGCTTACCGAGAACGTCGCCGAACGCGCTGATGATGATGGCCGATGAGAAGGTCTCGTTGTCTCGCAGCATCTGCACGATGTCTTCATGTCTGTAGATGATGAAGACCGGCTTACCCTCCTCGCCCGGCATTCCTGAGATGTCGATGCGCTGCACCGGCTCCTCGCGGTTTTGCCGTGCCAGTTCGGGATACGGATCGCGGATGTTTCCCGATACCACGTCGTCGAAGGCACCGAAGTCCTCCAGGTCGTCGAACAGTTGCATCTGAGCCCCCTCCTTCAGTCGTCTTCGTGTGCAGACGTGGACGCAAAACGGTTCAACAGCGCTGCTATTCGTGCCATGATCGGCGGCGGCACGACGCGTACGGCCATCACCATCGCGCGTTGGCTCAGCGTCAGCGGAACCGCTCCCCCCCGGAGCGCGCCGTGGCGCGGGATTCCCATCGCGAGCCGCGAGATCTGGTGCATACCGGCAGATGGCAGGACTCTGCTGGAGACCAACAACATCCGCGCGTCCAGGCCGACACCGTGCTTACAGAACGGACCGCGATCGTCGAGGGCCTTGGCCAGGCTCACCGCATAGCGGTCTGGCGATTGCGCGAAACTGACCGCCCGCCGCCCACGACTGTTGATCGGTTTATGCAAGCGGGCGTAGGGTCCGTCGAGGTCGCGATTGTCGGTGGTGCCGGCGTCGGTGATGATCTCGGTGTCGAACGTGCCGGTCACCAGGATCGTGACGCCAAGGCCGAAGGGCGCTATCT
>JBEKNM010000597.1:0-3108 GCA_049522835.1 Mycobacterium sp. | reverse complement strand
CACCGGATCGCCCAAGGAGCCTGGCACCGACGGCTGGGAAAGCGTCGACACGATGTGCCGGCTCTTGGCCAGCGGCAAGAACGTCGTGGCCACTGGCATCTCCGGTCTGACCAACCCGCGGGCGTTCGGCGACGGCGTCTACGATCGCCTGCGCCTGGCGGCCGAGTCGGGCGGGACCACGTTCTTCGGCACCGGCATCGAACCGGGGTTCATGTGCGATGCGCTGGCGCTCAGCCTGAGCAGCATCTCCCGCGATATCAGGTCGATCCGCGCCCAGGAGTCCCTCAGCTACGCGACGTATGACCAGCCCAACTACCACGTCTCGCACGGCGGGATCTGGGGGGCGCCGTGCGACCCGAGCTTTGGCGACGCGTTCGCCGAACACATCCTCGCCGCAGGAATGGGCGGCCCGGTGCTCCTGCTCGCCGAGGCTCTGGGCGTGACACTCGACGACCTGACGGCCGTGGTCGACCTCGCCGCCGCCACGGAGGACTTCGAGGTTCCGATGGGACCGATAGGCAAGGACACGGTGGCCGGATACCGCTTCGAGCTACTCGGCATCATCGGCGGGGAGGCCAGGATCGCCGTCGAACACATCACCCGGATTCATCCCGACGTGGCGCCGCACTGGCCGTCGGTCGGTTCAGGCGGCTTCCGGGTGATCGTCGAGGGCACACCGTCATTCACTGCCGAAGTCGTCTTCGACGAGGACGACCCGACCACCGCGGGTTGCGTGGCCACGGCAGCGCGAGTCGTGAACTCGATCCCCACCGTGTGCGCCGCACCGTCAGGCGTCTGCTCGTTTCTGGATCTGCCTGTGATCAGCGCCGCTGGGTCTTTCGGTGCGCGTCTCGACTGATGTCAGAGCAGGCCGCGCGCACCGTGCGGTGGCAGGTCCAGGTAGGTGAGCACACCGGCAGGCGCTGCGCAGACCGCGGGAATGGCGTTGGTGACCGGCGTGACGGCGACGATGTAACCGGCGTGGGTGCTGTCGCCGAAGTCCGAGGTGAGTGTCATGTCCACCTTGATGTTGGGCTCACCGTCGATCACCACCCGGTAGCAGTCGTCGAGGCCGTGCTCGGGGAAGTCCTCACGACGCAGTTTGGTGATGTGCTCGATCACGATGCGTGCCTCGCCGTCGACCATCCCCCTGATTTCGAAGGACATGCCCGACACGGTGCCCTTGGCGATGCGGCCCGAGGCGATCTCGAAATCCTCGTCGGCGTGGATGACGTGGTGCGCCTCGTCGATGCTGTCGAGTGTCACGCCCATCGCATCGGCCAGCATGGCGACGGAGGGTCCCCAGATGCTGGCCGTCACACCGGGCAGCAGAATCATCGAGGAGGAAGTATCGGGCTCGCCGAAACCATAGAGACCCAGCTGCGGGTTGTTCCACGGGCCGTAGTTGTAGATCTCGAACAACCTGATCGAGCGGACCTGCTGGGCCACGGTGAGTGGCGCCAACGCCAGCCCGAAACCAGCCCACCCCGGGTCTCCCCCGCTGGTGTAGAACGACGTGTTGCCCGCCAGGCAGGCTTCCTGGAGGCGGTCGTAGATGTCTCCGCCCTTCGCCTTGGGGTACACAAGCGCCGGATCGGACACGTTGACGACGTTCTTGCCTGCCCGCAGCATTTTGATGCAGTCGTTGACCACATCGTCCTCGCGCCCCATGCTGTCGGCGGCGTACCAGATGCAGTCAGCATCGCCGGAGATCAAGGCGTCGGCGTCTTGGGTGGCCAGCACGCCGATCGGCGGCATCCGGGACAGCTCACCGACGTCGCGCCCGGCCTTTTCCGCCGAGGACACCCAGGTGCCTATCAGCTCAAGGTCGGGATGTTTGAGGATGCTCTGCACCGCCAAGGTACCCACGTTTCCCGTTCCCCACTGAACGACCTTGTAGCTCATGGTTCTGCTCCGATCCCGGTCGAGCCAAAGGCCGCCGTCTATGGAAAGCATCCTTCTACATACAGGAAGATATAGTCTGCTTTTGATGACAGTTGTCAATACCAGTGAAGTAACCCCAGCTGTTCATCGCTGAGATGCTGACAACCACCGCCACCGCCCGGTCGGCGACAACAGGGAAGTGAGTCCAGTGACGTATTCACGCGAAGAACTTGCGGCTGCCCACGACCACCTCATCGCACTCAGCGTCGCCGCCCAGGGCAATGGGCAGTGGGACGATTACTGCGAACTGTTCACCGAGGACGCCCTCTATATTGAGCACTTCTTGGGCACCTACCACGGGCGCGCTGAGATTAAGCAGTGGCTCATCCCGGCCATGACCGCGTGGCCCCAAATGCGGTTCCCCGTGCTATGGCGCACCTTCAACGAGGAAGACGGGCTGGTCGTGTTCGCCGTCGGCAATGACATGCCCGACGTCGACGGGAACGGGCCCTACTCGGTGCCGTCGTGGACTCTTCTGGAATATGCGGGAAACAACCAGTGGTCGCGCGAGGAAGACATCTATAACCCTGACGCCATGCTCAAGATGCTGAGTCGGTGGTGCGATGCCGCAGGCGTCCCATTTCCCGCCCCCGAAATTCACACCTGACGAGTGTCACTGAGCGCCCAAGACCAGATCTGTCCATGCCTTCGGCGCTGTTGGCGCATTTCTTTCTGATCGTCCGATGCCAGGTCGGGCAACCTCCGAATTGCAGCTGCCAGGCATGCGCGCAGTGAGGTTGGCAGGCACCGTGAATGGGCGTCAGCGCTGACGACATCGGCGCCCGGCACGGCAATTCTTATAGCCATGGTCACAGCGCCGGCACCGACTCAGCCAATCACGGGTAACGAGTCAACCGAAGCCGTCACCGGACCTTCCTCGGGAGTGAAGTACGCCGCCGAAGCGATCGGCACGTTCTTCTTGGTGTTCACGGTCGGTGCCGCAGTCGGCGCCGGCAGCGTGTTCGCCCCGCTTGCCATCGGCGCGGTCTTGATGGTGATGGTCTACGCCGGTGGACACATCTCGGGCGGGCATTACAACCCTGCGGTGACCTTGTCGGTGCTGGTACGAGGCCGGATCGCCGTGCGTGACGCCTTCATGTACTGGATCGTTCAGTTCGGCGCCGGGCTGCTGGCTGCGGCAGTGGTGCGTGGGATCGTTGATCC
>JBEKNM010000596.1:0-3121 GCA_049522835.1 Mycobacterium sp. | reverse complement strand
TCGGTGTAGGTACGTAAGTTGCCACCATGATACATGATTGCATCATGTGATTGGCGTCTGTTCCGGTGGGGTTTATCCCTCACGCCGTAAATACAGCGGGCCGAAGCGTTCATCAGGGGCGGCCGGAGAGCAACGAACCATTCCGCGGCGGGCCGTCGTCGCCGCGGTTCTGCCTCGACGGCGACCGGGCCGTCACGACCGACCGAGCAGGCGTGCGAGCGGCCTCGGCCCCGACTATCCGCTGCTGTACTTTCGGAGACGCTCTGAATAGTTTGCGTTGAAATCGGTGTAACGCTCTCGAAGTCGATCACCTGGCCAGCCTGCCGGCAGCAGCTCGTCCGGCAGGTACGGATCGAGCAGCAGGTGTCGGATGACCTCCGCTGTAGCGATGAACCCTTCGGCGAGACTGTCTGCCTCGTCAAGCACGGTCAGCAATCGGTCCGCCTCGGCTGCCCATCCTGGCAAGTCCCAGAGCGACGCTGCCAGGCTCGGCGAGTCAGAGTGGTGACTGACAAAAAACTCGCACTGCTCGGCGATGATGCCGTCGAGCTCGCGAGACAGGTTGTCCGGCCGCATCCACACACCCTCGCGCAACTCGCCCATCCGGTGCCGCACCATGCTCTTACGCAGTGCGACCCGCTCGGCCAACGGTCGGGTCGTGCTCGTGACGATGGCCGTCTCCCACCCGCCAGTCCACCGCCGGGTGGGGGGCGAGGTGAGCCCATCCTGCTGGGCCTGCCGTCGCAGCAGCCGCTCGGACAGGCGGTACACGCCGTTGTCCACGGTGACATCGCCGTCCCTCACCATCCGCGTCAGCGCAACCCGGGTGGCGCGGTCCGCGATCCCAAACAGCTCGCCCACCTTCACCAAGGCGCTAATCGGAAGCGCCGGGGGGTGGTATCCGAGCAATGTGCTCAATGCGACCGATCTCGCGGTAAGCGGGGTGATCGAGGGCAGGTGACGGTCCGGGACGGCGGGATACATACACGAACTCCATCACTTGTCCTACAACACATCGATCGCAATGCGCCCACGCATCGACTATGCAAACCTATTGCAGTGCGCACGTAGCCCATCTCCTTAATACAGCCCCGATCCGGCGATGACGCGGCCTGGTCGGCCTGCGCGGGCGGTACACCCGCCGGCGCGGCGCCGGATCACACCAGGTAGACGGTCACGATGAGCGCGGTGACCGCGAGCAACCAGCCGTCGCAGACCAACCGCAGCGCCAGTGGCGCGAGACGGACCTCCATGAAGTACCGAATCACCAATCGCACCTTGACGGCGGCGATGAGCATGATGGCCATCGTCGCCACCTCGGGTGTAACCGAGTTCTTCGAAAGCAACCAGGTCGATGCGCAGGTGGCCAGCATCAACGCGGCCCACACGATACTGACCGGCTTGCGAACCTGCTCCATAGTCACCTCACCAGATACAGGAGCGGGAACAGGATGATCCAGATCAGGTCGACCATGTGCCAGTAGATCGCGCCGCATTCGAGAACGACGGGCCGTTGCGGGTCGAACGAACGGGATCGGGCCATGAACCACAGCACGAGCAGCACGACATTGCCCGCGACGACGTGGAACAGATGAATTCCGGTTAGCGTGAAGTAGTACATGAAGAAGTCGTTCGTCAGCAGGCTGATGCCTGCGTTCAACTTCTCGGTGTACTCGATGGCCTTGGAAACCATGAACGCGAGGCCGCAGAGAAAGGCGCCGCCGATTAAACGCTGTGCTAGCACAAAACGGGATTTGCGCACGGCGTCGAGCGCGAGCGCGGCAAACCACGAGCTGGTGAGCAGGATGAGCGTGTTGACGCCACCGAAGTTCGGGTTCAGGGCGTGTCGGGAGCCTTCGAACAGGCCAGGATTCTGATGGCGGCCGATGATGAAGGATCCGAACAGGACGGCAAAGACCGTCATGTCGGCGATCACGAAGACCCACACGCCTTCGACTCCGGGCAGCCGCCGCGTCGGATCGCCGACCGGCACGAATTGGGTGTCGGTTTCCGAACTCCTCAACACGCTCCCCATCAACACTTTCCCCGAGACTCATCAACACTCTCCCGAGCGACGCGGTGATCGGTCCTTGCCCGACCACCGCTGAGCAATGACGCCAGCTGACGCCAGGGACGGATAGCCGTCCGCTCCCGACCGCGCACGACGCGTGCGAACTTCGGTCGCAACACTGTCGCATCGCGCGGACGGGAGCGGAGACCAAGGGCACCTGCCCGATGGTGCAGGTCAGGACGCGAGAGCCGTCGCCCGAGGGGCCCCGCCATCCACCAAGGGGCTGCTCTCGAACTCGCGCACGCGCCGACGAACATCCTTGATCAGGAAGGTGCTGGCCGTTATCTCCCAGCACAGCCAGCAGAAGTACGGGAAGTAGTAGCTCATGACGCCATTCCAGGCAAACGGGCCGGTCTTCAGAACGCCGGTGAGGCTCGCCGGGAAGAAGCTGACCGCGCAGAAGATGGTGAGGTAGCACGCCCAGTTCGGCATGAGAGGCGTGGCCTTGTTCTTCCCATCCGCCAGAACCGCCAGGGCGAGCGCCACCATCTGCAACGTGGTGCACGCGTACTGCAGGTCGATGAACAGCCAGCCGGCATCGGTGAGCAGCTGGATCAGCGCCGGGTCTCGCTCGGGCCGGAATGCCGCGACGGCCCAGAAGCAGCAGCTGAACGACACCACCGCGACGGTCAAAGCACCACCAATGAGCTGCAGGTTAGCCAGCACTGGATACGCGCCCTCGATCCGCGCCATCCGGGCGCTGATATACGAACACCACGGCATATACAAAACAACCGTGATGAGCGCCACGATGAAGCCCAGACGAATCTCCCCCAGGTGCTGCGAATACCGAGCCGCGAGGTCTGCTGCGCTCAACGCGGGTGACGGATTCGGAATGTTGCGCCCGATCACCCCCCAAAACAGCACGAAGGTGACCAAGAAGGCGGGGCCACACCAGGCGCTGATGAGCTGGAATCTAAGACTGGTTTTTTGATCCATGTATTGCTCCTTTCCGGACGATTCGGGACGATTCCGGGAGATGGCTGATTTGAGCCGTCTACTCGTGAAAGCATCACGCGATGCAGAAATGTAACATCACTGGCGCGGCGT
>JBEKNM010000595.1:0-3130 GCA_049522835.1 Mycobacterium sp. | reverse complement strand
TATCGCGCTGAGTGCATCGCCGTAGGACTGGTGGCCGGCACCGTGGTCGGTATCGCACAGTGGTGTGTCGAGGCGGCTACCGCACATCTGAGCATCCGAGAGCAGTTCGGCAAGGTAATCGGTACTTTCCAGGCGCTGCAGCACAACGCAGCCATGCTTTTGGTCAACAGCGAATTGGCCACTGCCGCGGCCTGGGATGTGGTGCGTGCCGCGGACGAATCCCTCGACCAGCACCGACTCGCTGCGGCCGCGGCGGCGATGATCGCGATCTCGCCGGTGCCGGACCTCGTGCTCGACGCACTCACGATGTTCGGTGCCATCGGTTACACGTGGGAACACGAGTTGCACCTGTACTGGCGGCGGGCCATCAGTTTGGCGGCATCAATCGGCCCGGCGAACCGCTGGGCCCGGCGGCTGGGAAAGCTGACGTGTTCTCAGCAGCGTGACATGTCGGTCGATCTGGGCGACGCGGAATCGGACTTCCGGTCACGGGTCGCCGAGACTCTGGATTCGGCGCTGGCGCTGCACAACGACCAGCCCGGACGCCAAGGTGACTACGAACACTTCGCCAGCGGGCCGCAGCGCACCGCGATCGCCGAGGCGGGCCTCATCGCCCCGCACTGGCCAACGCCGTGGGGAATCGATGCCGGCCCCTTGCAGCAGCTCATCATCGACGAGGAGTTCGACAAACGACCTACTCTGGTCCGTCCGTCGCTGGGGATCGCCGAGTGGATATTGCCCTCGGTGCTTCGGGCTGCGCCAAAGGAGTTGCAGGACAAATTGATCCCGTCGACACAACGTGGTGATCTCGCGTGGTGCCAGCTGTTCAGCGAGCCGGGCGCCGGCTCCGATCTTGCCGCGCTGACCACTCGCGCCACCAAGGTCGACGGCGGCTGGAATATCAACGGGCACAAGATCTGGACGTCGTCGGCGCACCGGGCCGACTACGGGGCGCTGCTGGCGCGTACCGACCCGACGGTGAGTAAGCACCGTGGCATCGGCTACTTCATCGTCGACATGCGGTCCCCCGGCATAGAAATCCAGCCGATCAAACAGGCGACCGGCGACTCGGAGTTCAACGAAGTCTTCCTCAACGATGTCTTCGTGCCCGACGACCTGCTGCTCGGAGACCCCACTGGCGGTTGGAACCTGGCGATCGCCACCATGGCCGAAGAGCGTTCGGCCATCAGCGGATACGTCAAATACGACAGGGCTGCCACGCTGCGCCGGCTCGCGGCGGAGCCGGGACCGGACCGCGACGACGCGCTGCGCGCGCTCGGCGAACTTGATGCCTATACCAACGCCATCAAGGCTCTTGGTGTGCGAGAAACCATCCGGTTGCTCGATGGGCAGGCGTCGGGTCCGGCGTCGAGCATCGCCAAGGTGGCGATGAACGTGCTGCTGCGACGTACATTCAAGGCCACTCTGGAGTTGACCGGGCGGGTGGCTATGGTCGACGACTCTGATCCCCCGGTCGTGCGCTCGTATCTACACCTGCCTGCCGAGCTGCTCGGCGGTGGAACCAGGGAGATTCAGCTGAACATCATCGCGCAGATGATTCTCGGCTTGCCCCGCAAATAAGCTCCAGAACACCAGGAATACTGAGAAAAGGGCGACGTCATGGGATTACGCGGAGAGGCCGCGATCGTCGGATACGTTGAGCTTCCGCCCGAACGCCTGAACAAGGCCTCGCCCGCGCCGTTCGTCATCGAACAATGGGCAGAACTCGCCGCTGCCGCCTTGGCGGATGCGGGACTGCCGGGCGATGTCGTCAACGGCATCGTGGCGTCGCATCTGGCGGAATCGGAGATCTTCGTACCCTCCACGATCGCCGAATACCTCGGGATAGGGGCAAGATTCGCCGAACACGTGGACCTCGGAGGTGCCAGTGCCGCGGCGATGGTGTGGCGGGCGGCCGCGGCGATCGAACTCGGCATCTGTGACGTCGTGCTGTGTGCCCTGCCCGCCCGCTACATCACGCCATCGTCCAAGAAGAAGCCGAGGCCGGTAATCGATGCGATGTTTTTCGGCTCGTCGAGCAACCAATACGGTTCTCCCCAAGCTGAATTCGAGATTCCTTACGGCAAC
Source organism: Mycobacterium sp. (assembly GCA_049522835.1). Classification (GTDB taxonomy): domain Bacteria; phylum Actinomycetota; class Actinomycetes; order Mycobacteriales; family Mycobacteriaceae; genus Mycobacterium. The sequence goes on along the minus strand of JBEKNM010000595.1, from coordinate 1,042 downwards.
CTCGGACAGAACGGGCCTTACGGTCAGGTGGCTCAACGCTACGCGGCCGTCTATGGGTACGACGAGCGGGCGATGGCCAAGATCGTTGTCGACCAACGGGTCAATGCCAACCACACCGACGGCGCGATCTGGAAGGACAAGCCGCTCACTGTCGACGACGTGCTGGCCAGCCCGGTCATCGCCGACCCGCTGCACATGCTGGAGATCGTCATGCCCTGCGTCGGGGGCGCCGCAGTCGTCGTCGCGAACGCCGACGTCGCCAAGCGGGCGCGCAACCGTCCGGTGTGGATCAAAGGATTCGGCGAACACGTGCCGTTCAAAACTCCGACCTACGCCGAGGATCTCCTACACACTCCGATCGCTGCGGCCGCCGACACCGCGTTCGCGATGACCGACCTGAGCCGCGACCAGATGGACATGGTGTCGATCTATGACTGCTACACCATCACGGTGTTGCTGTCGCTGGAGGATGCGGGCTTCTGCGAGAAGGGCAAGGGCATGGAGTTCGTCGCGAACCACGACCTCACCTTCGGTGGCGACTTTCCGCTCAACACCGCCGGCGGCCAACTCGGCTTCGGCCAAGCGGGATTGGCGGGCGGAATGCACCACGTGTGCGACGCCACCCGCCAGATTATGGGGCGCGCGGGTGCCGCCCAAGTCGCCGACTGCCACCGCGCCTTCGTGTCGGGCAACGGCGGAATCCTGTCCGAGCAGACCACGCTCATCCTCCAAGGCGATTGAAGCGAAGGAAGGACCCAGAAAATAATGGCCATCAGCTTCGAGCGACCGATGCCCGTCAAGACGCCTACCACCGCGCCGTTTTGGGATGCGCTGGCCCAGCACCGCATCGTCATCCAGTACTCGCCGTCGTCGCAGAGCGATGTGTTCTATCCGCGGGTACGCGCTCCGCGCACCCTGGCTGACGACCTGGAATGGCGAGAGATCTCCGGCATGGGGACGTTGTACTCGTACACGGTGGCGCGCCGGCCGGTCAGCCCGCACTTCGCCGACGCTGTTCCGCAGCAACTCGCCATCGTCGAAT
>JBEKNM010000594.1:0-3138 GCA_049522835.1 Mycobacterium sp. | reverse complement strand
CAGGAGGTTGCGCGCCGGTGCATTGATGCCATATGCGCTGGTGCTGCCGAACATCAGCCGATACATGTGCGGGTGCTCGATCGCATAGCGCCGGTAGGTGCCGCCGCAGGTAAACAAGTCGGCCACCGGGTCGACAGTTTGCGGCACCGTCAGCGCGGCGTCGAACTGCCGCAACCCCTCCCGGGCGACCTCTGCGATGAGCGACCGCATCCCGCCGAAATGGGTGTAGAGCGCCATCGTTGAGGTCCCGGCGGCAGTGGCCACCTTGCGGGTCTGCAGCGCGTCGGGCCCATGCTTGTCGAGCAGGTCCACGGCTGCGTGCAGCATCTCATCACGAACGCTGCGTTGAGTCTCGGATTTCATTTCCCCAAACCGTCATTGCCATCTTGCCATCCGGAGCGTACAGTCCATAACACTGAAATAACAATGTTATAGGAGTTCAGCCATGACTTCCCTGCGAACCGCCGAATCCCGGAACCCGTATCTCGAAGGCTTCCTGGCGCCGGTGGGCGCCGAAGTGACCGAGACCGACCTGAGGGTCACCGGGAAGATCCCGGAGCACCTGGACGGGCGCTACCTCCGTAACGGGCCCAACCCGGCCGCGGAGGTCGACCCGGCCACCTATCACTGGTTCACCGGCGACGGCATGGTGCACGGGGTAGCGCTGCGCGACGGGCAGGCCTGCTGGTACCGCAACCGCTGGATCCGCAGCCCAGCGGTATGCGCAACCTTGGGCGAGCCCGCGCCACGTTCGCACAACCCCCGCGCCGGCATGCAATCCGTCGGGCCCAACACCAACGTGCTGACCCACGCCGGTCGCACCCTGGCCCTCGTTGAAGCTGGCCTCGCCAACTACGAACTCACCGACGAGCTGGACACCGTCGGGACATGCGACTTTGACGGCACCCTGTCCGGCGGCTACACCGCCCATCCGCACCGTGATCCCCGAACCGGTGAACTGCACGCGGTGTCCTACTCGTTCGCCCGCGGACGAACCGTGCAGTACTCGGTGATCGACACCGCCGGCCGCGCTCGCCGCACCGTCGACATCGAGGTGTCGGGGTCGCCGATGATGCACGACTTCTCGCTCACTGACAAATACGTGGTGATCTACGACCTGCCGGTGACATTCGATCCGGGCCAGGTGCTACCCGCATCGATGCCGCGGTGGCTGCGACTGCCCGCGCGGTTGGTGGTGCAGTCCGTGATCGGACGTGTCCGAATCCCCAGCCCAATAGTCGCGATGACCAACCGCGACGAGGGTCGTTCAGCTGGGATGCCGTATGCCTGGAACCCGCACTATCCGGCCCGCATCGGAGTCATGCCTCGCGAGGGCGGTAACAAGGACGTGCGGTGGTTCGAGATCGAACCCTGCTACGTCTACCACCCGCTCAACGCGTACTCGGAAATCCGTGACGGGGACGAGGTGCTGGTGCTCGACGTGGTGCGCTACTCCCGGATGTTCGACCGTGACCGGCGCGGCCCGGGGGACACCCTGCCCACGCTGGACCGCTGGACCGTCAACCTGGCGACCGGTGCGGTGACCACTGAATGCCGCGATGACCGCTCGCAGGAGTTTCCCCGAATCAACGAGACTCTGTTGGGCGGCCGGCACCGGTTCGGCTACACCGTCGGCATCAACGGGGGGTTTCTCGCCGGATCGGAAATGTCGTCTGCGCTGTACAAGCACGACTATGCGACCGGGTCCAGCGCGGCCGCCGTGCTCGATTCGGATCTGCTCCTCGGCGAGATGTCGTTCGTGCCCAACCCCTTGGAAAACGGTCAAGCCGACTCCGGAAACAACCCCGAAGACGACGGCATCCTGATGGGCTACGGCTATCATCGCGGCCATGACGAAGGCCAATTACTGTTGCTGGATGCCCAGACGCTCGAGTCGATAGCAACCGTGCACTTGCCGCAGCGGGTACCGATGGGCTTCCACGGCAACTGGGCGTCGAATGTCTGAGACCGGCTAAACGCCGTCGCTCGGTGAAGCGCTGACCCGCCCTTGCCGTACTGAGTCTCAGGTCGGCCAATTTTTCCATGCGGTGCTGTGCAACCATGACGTGGTGCCGCAGGCATGGGCTACAGTGACTCATGCCACATAAACGGGCAGGTGGCGGGCACGCGTGATGACGGAAGGATTCCTATGGGCGTCGCTATCGAGGTGAACGGACTAACGAAGTCATTCGGAGCCTCGAGGATCTGGGAAGACGTGACGTTGGAAATCCCAGCGGGCGAGGTCAGCGTGCTGCTGGGCCCGTCGGGTACCGGCAAATCGGTGTTCCTGAAGTCCCTCATCGGTCTGCTGCGGCCGGAACGCGGCTCCATCCTCATCGACGGCACCGACATCATCGAATGCTCGGCCAAGGAGCTTTACGAGATCCGCACGCTGTTCGGCGTGCTGTTCCAGGACGGCGCGCTGTTCGGGTCGATGAACCTCTACGACAACACCGCTTTCCCGCTACGTGAGCACACCAAGAAAAAGGAAAGCGAGATCCGTGACATCGTCATGGAGAAGCTGATCTTGGTCGGCCTCGGTGGTGACGAGAAGAAGTTCCCTGGCGAGATCTCTGGTGGTATGCGCAAGCGTGCCGGCCTGGCTCGGGCCCTGGTTCTCGACCCGCAGATCATTCTGTGCGATGAGCCCGACTCGGGTCTGGACCCGGTCCGTACCGCCTACCTGAGCCAGCTGATCCTGGACATCAACGCCCAGATCGACGCGACCATCCTCATCGTTACGCACAACATCAGCGTTGCCCGCACCGTGCCGGACAACATAGGCATGTTGTTCCGCAGGCACCTGGTGATGTTCGGCCCCCGTGAGGTGTTGCTGACCAGCGATGAGCCAGTCGTGCGGCAGTTCCTCAACGGCCGCCGCATCGGGCCGATCGGCATGTCCGAAGAAAAGGACGAGGCGACCATGGCCGAAGAGCAGGCCATGGTGGATGCGGGTCACCACTCCGGCGGTACCGAGGAAATCGAGGGCGTGCCACCGCAGATCCTCGCGACGCCGGGGATGCCGGAGCGCAAAGCGGTCGCTCGGCGCCAGGCGCGGGTGCGTGAGATGTTGCACACACTGCCAAAGGATGCCCAGGCGGCAATCCTCGACGATCTCGAGGGCACCCATAGGTTGAA
>JBEKNM010000593.1:0-3140 GCA_049522835.1 Mycobacterium sp. | reverse complement strand
TGCTTATGCGCCGCAAGGGTCGGGCGCAAAGCGCGGAGCCACCGAAGAGCAGCGGCCGCTCCACAGCCAAGGAGCTTGCGGACATCCGCTAGGTAGCCTCGCCGCACATCACACGGCGCCTGCAGCGGCGCCTGCCGCAATGTCATCACTCATGTCTTTCACCTCCGCAGCGTGGAAAAACCATCGCACACGCGTTCGAAACACGGTTGGGCCTATCGGGCTGTGCGACACAGTTGTCGGATACGCTTTAGACTTCTCGCGTGAATCTGCGGATGATCGCCGAGGGTCTGCGCACACTGGTGAAATCTAGGTGAACGTAAGACGTTTCGTTGCCGCCATCGCCGTCGCGGTGTTGGCCGGAGGGTGTGGATCAGCGCGGGCGGACAGGCCGCACACCATCACTTTGACGCTGGTGCGACACGCCCAATCGGCGGGCAACGCGTCGGGCATTATCGACACCTCGACCCCGGGTCCGGAACTCACCGCCAAGGGATGGTGTCAGGCGACGCTTGCAGCCGGGCAGTTGAGCCCCAACCACTATGACGGCATCTACGCCTCGAGCATGATCCGCACCCAGCAGACCGCCATGCCGATGGCGCAGGCGCTGGCCGAACCCGTCAGCGTGCTGCCCGGGCTGCGCGAGATCGAGGCCGGCCAGTACGAAGGCCAACCCGAGTCCAGCGCCGCGCAGACCTGGTTGGCCGTCCCGCAGCGGTGGCTGCACGGTGACCGCAGCGCGCGAATCCCGGGCTCGGTGGACGGCAACGAATTCGACGCGCGGTTCGACGACGCCGTCCAACACATTTACGACAGCGGCGAACAGAACCCAGTCGCGTACTCGCATGGCGGCGCGATCATGCTCTGGGTGCTGATGAACGTGCGTAATCCCGACCCGTCGCTGTTGACCGGGAAGCCGCTGCCGAACACCGGCCACGTAGTGCTCACCGGAAACCCTTCCGACGGCTGGACATTGAACGAATGGGATGCCGATCCCCCGCCGTGCTGACCGTACGGTTCGGGCCGAACGCGCTAGGTGTTGGCGTGATTCTGGCGGTCCTCGGATCTACGGGACGCGCTGTGGGCGGCCGACGCCACTACTTCTGAGGCGATCCCTGCCTTCCGCGGCCCAGGTGCTGAGGTCCGCTCAAAACGGCGACATGATCGCCCGGACCTTCAGCTCCTGGCGCCGACGGTTATCAGGTCGGACAACATCCGCATCCACGCCGGTCGCCGGATACGGTGCTGATCGCTGACGGCGAAACCTGCGCCTTCGAACAACGCCCGCATCTCGGCCGCCGACGGGTTGTGCTGTGGTTTCCACCTATTGGCCGAGGGACCCTGCAGCAGAGGTTGCCGCGCGCTCAAGGTTGTGACGGCCACCAGCCCGCCAGACGTTAGCACCCGGTGGAATTCCCGCAATGCCGCGGGTTGGTTGAAGAAGTGAAACGCCGAGGTCGTCACGACGGCGTCGAGTGCCCCGTCGTCGAAGGGCAGTTGCTCGGACGGGCCGTGCAACCACTGCACCCGGTCGGATCTGGCGCGAGCCTTGTTGAGCATCCCGTCGGACATGTCTATGCCGTAGATCTCGTCGGGTTGTAGTTCGCGCTCGATCCGATCGCTGAGGATGCCCGTGCCGCAAGCGATGTCAGCGATCTTACGGGATCCGTGGGCGCGCAGCTGCGCGATCACTTCGTCGTGCGGCGGACGGTAAACCCACTGTTGCAGAAACGGCAGATCGTAAGCGGGGGCCAGGAAACTCCATATGCGCGTGATCGCGCTGTTGAGGGCCCGGCCTTGCACTGCCGTCATGCTATTTGGTGGTTCAGTACTGCGGTGTAGTAGACAGTGTCGGCCACCGACACCGAGTCGTTATTCTGCGGGATCACCGAAAGGCCGTTGTCAGCTAACAGCTGGCTCATCGGGGTACCGACCGTCCGCCATCCCAGGTTCTGCAGATAGGTGTCGACGTCGTTGCGCTCCCCCTCGAAGCCAAGGTCGGCAAAGTCCAGCTCGAGGCCGTGCTCACGCCATTTGGCGCTGGCCCTGCGCATTATCTCCCGCGCTCCTTCTTTGTCGAGGTGCGACCGGTTCGGGGTAGCTTCGCAGGCCAGCCGGCTGCCCTCGGCACTGAGCGCAGTGATGTTCTCCAGTAAGCGGTCCTGAGCTGCTGGCGGCAGATACCCGAAGAGCCCCTCGGCGATCCACGCGGTGGGCCGGCCGTTGTCCAGACCGGCCTGCAGTAGGGCTTGCGGCCAATCCTGCCGTAGATCAATGGCTACCGTGCGCCGGTCGGCTTTCGGGGCGGCGCCCAGCCCCGCCAGGGTGGTGGTCTTGAACTCGATAACCTCAGGCTGGTCGATCTCGAACACTGTCATCTCGGCGGGCCACGCCAACCGGTAGGCGCGCGCGTCCAGGCCGGAGGCCAGGATCACGGCCTGGCGGATGCCGGCCTGCGTCGCATCGCGAAAGAATGTGTCGAAGAAGCGAGTCCGGGCTGCCATCGCATCGGGCATGTGCCCGAGCTTCCAGCTGGACTCGTCATAGTCAACGTCAGCGGCGTCAATCTCGCCGTCGACCCAGCGCGTGAAGAACTCCACGCCCACGGCACGGACCAGCGGTTCGGCAAACGGGTCCGCTATCAGGGGGTTGTCGGCCTTGGTGGCAATCGCCCGGGCGGCTGCCACCATCGTGGCCGTCGCGCCCACGCTGGTTGCCAAATTCCAGGTGTCGTTGTCTGTGCGTGGCATGCGCCTGTTCTCCAATGTCGGCAGGAAAGTAATACTTAGATAGTATAACAAATGCTGGACACCGGGATGCGTCGGCCCGATGGTCTGTCTCGACAAGTGCATCTCGGCTGGTCGGCGCATACGCACGACGGTTCAGTCGCCAGGAGGCAGCAGGTGGCTTTCGCCGGCGTCGAGTTGCATGTCGAAGACGGTGAGCAGCGCAGCAGTGCCGGCGTACATCCCGGCCAGCGACACCAGATCGATGAGAAGCCGTACCCCAAGCAGTGATACGGCCGCGTCATAGGTTGTCGCACTGACTGTTCGCGCGGTGAACGCCTCGCGGATCAGCTGGACGACAGTGCCAAACGGCGCCTCGATGTCGACGCTGGGCGCCCGGTGCTTGATTGCGTCAAT
>JBEKNM010000592.1:0-3144 GCA_049522835.1 Mycobacterium sp. | reverse complement strand
CCATGCCGCGGCGGTCGACGGCGACGATGGGGTGAGCGCGCAGCACGTCGGCGCCCGCCCGCGACAGCCAGACCGGCAACTGGGCCGACGACGGCAGGTCGGACCCGGTGGTGAAGACGAGGGGCCCGGCGTCGTGCGGGGTCTGGTCCGAGCGGGCCCGGACCGCGCCGATGCTCAGCGTTCCGGACCCACCGTTGACCGGGTCGAGGTCGGCGTCGTAGTTCGCGCAATCCAGCTGGACGCCGGGCGCGGGCCGCACTGCTGCATCGCCGAACACCCGAGACGTGCAGTCGCGCCATGACAAGTCGTTCTTGGGGGCCGCGATCGGCGGCGGACCGCTGGGCGGCGGCTTTGTCGTGGGCACGCCTTGCGGTCGGGCGCCGGAGTTGGTGGCAAAGCGCGGGTCTGCGGCCAGGCCTGGAACGCAGCCGGCCAGCACTGTGGTCATCGAGAAGGCCACCGCGACCCGAAGCGTGGCGGACGTGATGTGCCGACTCATGCCGACCACAGTAGCCACCCCGCTGGGCTATCCTGCGTCATCGCGCGTGTCATCGCTTGGGCTAGGTCCTGACGTATCGGGTGTACAGGTAGCCCGCATCGTCGGTGAGCACATGCGCACTGTGCATGCGAGTCAGCACCTGGCCCGGTCCGGTCGCGATGCGTCGGGGCAGGCCGCCGACAAGGTAGGGCGCGATGGTCAGACACAGCTCGTCGAGCATGTCGCGCTGCACGAACGAGCCGAGCAGCGACGGCCCGCCTTCGGTCAGGATGCGGCCTAGGCCGCGAGCCTTGAGGATCGCCAGCAAGGCGGCCTCGTAGACGTTGCCGGGATCGCCGCCGGAGCAGTCGACCACCTCGGCGAGGTCAGCGAGCAGGTGGCGTGTCTGGTCGGCGGCCGCGGTACAGGTGAGCACCAGTGGCGGCACCTCGGTTCGGCTGAACACCCCCATGTCCCGGTCAAGGCGGCCGGACCTGGTGACGATCGCGATTTGGGGGACTTCGCTTTGCCCACGGTCCTGTCTGCGCTGGCGCTGAGCGACCCCCAGATGCGCGCCGGAATAACCCTCGATGCGCACGGTGCCCGCGCCGACCACGATGACATCGGCGAGCTCTCGCAGCAGGTTGAAGATGAATTTGTCGCCGGGCCCCGCCAGTGTGCCCGAGGTGCCCTCCGCGGTGGCGCCGCCATCTGCGCTGGTGATGAAATTGGCCCGCACCCACGGCCCGGGCTGGTCGGCGGGATAGGCGTAGAGCGTGGTCAGGTCGCCGTGGTCGAGTTCGCGCCCGGATTCAAGCAGCGTCAGCGGTGAGCCGTCGGACATACGTTTGATTGCAGCACGCCGCTACAGTTCCTCCATGCACGGGTCCACCTCTGCGGACGCTTCTGGCCAGGTGGATCACCTGGTGGATCGGCATCCAAGCGTGTCGCCGGAACGGTTGATCGCCCAATTGCGGCCGCCACCAACGTTCGCCGAGGTGAGCTTCGCGACATATCGCCCTGACCCGGCCGAACCGACCCAGGCTGCCGCGGTCGTGGCCTGTCAGGACTTCTGCCAGCAGGCGGTCCAGCGGCGGGCGGGCCGCCGAAAGCTGTTCGGCAAACGGGCTGTGTTGCCCGGCGTTGGGCTCTACCTGGACGGCGGGTTCGGCGTAGGCAAGACCCACCTGCTGGCCTCGGCCTACTACCAGTTGCCCGGCCCGGGGCCGGGCGGGGCGCCGGAATCTCCGACACATCCCAAGGCGTTCGCGACGTTTGGAGAACTGACCCAGCTTGCCGGGGTGTTCGGCTTCGTCGAATGCATCGATCTGCTGGCCGATTACACGGCGGTGTGTATCGACGAGTTCGAACTCGACGATCCAGGCAACACGACGCTCGTCTCGCGCATGCTCTCGTCATTGGTCGAGCGGGGTGTTTCGGTGGCCGCCACCTCCAACACGCTGCCCGAACAGCTCGGCGAGGGCCGATTCGCCGCCCAGGATTTTCTGCGCGAGATCAATACCCTGGCAAGGATTTTCACCACCGTGCCGATAGCGGGACCGGACTACCGGCACCGCGACCTGCCGCCGGCACCCCAGCCGTTATCCGATGAACAGGTCGTCGAGCGTGCCGCACGGGTCGAAGGAGCCACCCTCGACGACTTCGATGCGCTGTGCACGCACCTCGCCACCATGCATCCGTCGCGGTATCTGACCCTGATCGAGGGTGTGACAGCGGTGTTTTTGACCGGTGTGCACGAAATCGACGACCAGAACGTCGCGCTGCGGCTGGTGTCTCTGACCGACCGGCTGTATGACGCCGGCATCCCGGTGGTGGCTTCCGGGGCGGAGCTGGACACCATCTTCAGCGACGAGATGCTGGCCGGCGGTTACCGAAAGAAGTACCTGCGGGCCACTTCACGGCTGCTGGCGTTGACGTCTCAGGGTCTCAATGATGCTCGGGAAGCTCGCGAACCATGACGTAGTCGTTCTCGAGACGGGCGCCCACTTGAAAAGTTCTGGTGCCGTTGATCTTAAATCCGCTTTTGATGTAGAAGCGTTGTGCCCGTTGGTTTCCCTGGTTGACGCCTAGCCACACGCAGCGGACACCCCATTCGGCGGCGGTGGCCAGCGTCAGTTCCATCAACGCAGTCGACACCCCCACACCGTGATACTCCGGCATTAGATAAATCTTAGACAGCTCGGCGGCCGGGCGGATATCGACAGCTTGCTGCACGTCGGGGTCATCGCTGACGCCGCGAATGAGCATGGCGTAACCCACAATCCGGCCGTCCTGCTGCGCGGTGAGAACCGTACGTCGCGGATCGGTCAGATACTCCGCGAAACGTGCGGGTGACAGGTTCGCGTCGATGAACGACGCGATGTTCTCAGGTGGCGTCGCGGGCGGACAAGCCAACGGAAAAGTCCGTGCGGCAATCGCGGCGAGTTCGTCGGTGTCGACGGAGTCGGTCGTGGCAAGGTGTACGTCCAGCGTCAGAGGTTCCACTGCGCGAGGTGCTGGCCCGTCTTCCTGTCCAGCAGCACAACGTTAGAGACCGGATCGCGGTAGGCGTCCCAGTACACGCCGCCGCGGACAATCGCTCCGTTCGGCGCATTGGTCAGCACGTTGTCCAGTGCGTCGGGTGCATCAGATGGCCGCGGCTTGTA
>JBEKNM010000591.1:0-3161 GCA_049522835.1 Mycobacterium sp. | reverse complement strand
AAACCGCCGGCGGCCAGCAGCACCCCCAGGCGAGTGCGGATCCCACGGCGTTTCCCCGCGCTCTCGACGATCGCGCCGATAACGTGCTTTTCGGTGCCGTCGGAGACCACCAACTCGACCAAGGCGGTGTCGCGCCGCAGCGAGGCGGTCGGGTACTGCGCGATGGCCTTGAGGAAGCGCGCGATCAACGCGCGGCCTCCGAGGAAGTAATCCACGGGAGGTTGGACGCCGAGCCGGTCGGTATCCAGTGGCCCGCGGATTACCTCGCGCAATTCGGGAGCGGCGGCCACCGCCATCGCCTTTGCCGCGATATGGCGTTGACCGTCCAGCCGTGCTTTCGGCACCTTCCCGTAGTAATCGGGCCAGGGCAACGGTACGAACTTCAGGTTCGAATCGTGCTCAAGGTACTCGATCAGTCCGGCGCCGCCACGGACGTATGTTTCTTGCAGTTCACGGGGAGTGCGGTCACCGACCACGGCGTGGTAGTAGGTCAGCGCGTCCTCAATGGTGTCGTCGGTGCCGGCGCGAACGAGCACCGGGTTGCACGGAAACCACACCCCGCCCCCACCGGAGTAGGCAGTAGTGCCGCCGAACCTGTCGGTCGCCTCGATCAGCAGCACGTCGAGACCTTCGCGCGCGGCGGTGTACGCACCGGTGACGCCACCGCCGCCGGACCCCGCGACGAGCACGTCGTGTTCTTCGCTCCACTCCACCATTGCTATCCCTACATCCATCGCAACCGTCTCAACAAGGCCGCGCTAACCAATGTTCGCTGCCAGCAGCCCATCTTCGTGTGGCTTGATGCGGGTGTGACGACAGCCGCGGCTAAGCTCGACACCCATGACAAGCGTTACCGACCACACCGCAGAACCGGCCGCCGAGCACACCATCGACATCCACACCACCGCGGGCAAGTTGGCCGAACTGCACAAGCGTAGGGAAGAGTCGCTGCATCCGGTCGGTGAGACCGCCGTCGAAAAGGTGCACGCCAAGGGCAAGCTGACCGCCCGCGAGCGCATCTACGCCCTGCTGGACGACGCCTCGTTCGTCGAACTCGACGCACTGGCCAAGCACCGCAGCACCAACTTCGGGCTGGAAAGCAACCGCCCGCTCGGCGACGGCGTGGTCACCGGCTACGGCACCATCGACGGCCGCGACGTGTGCATCTTCAGCCAGGACGCCACGGTGTTCGGCGGCAGCCTCGGCGAGGTTTACGGCGAGAAGATCGTCAAGGTGCAGGAACTGGCCATCAAAACCGGCCGCCCGCTGATCGGCATCAACGACGGCGCGGGCGCCCGCATCCAGGAGGGCGTCGTCTCGCTCGGCCTCTACAGCCGCATCTTCCGCAACAACATCCTGGCGTCCGGCGTCGTACCGCAGATCTCGCTGATCATGGGTGCCGCCGCCGGCGGGCACGTCTACTCACCCGCGCTGACCGACTTCGTGGTGATGGTCGACCAGACCAGCCAAATGTTCATCACCGGGCCCGACGTCATCAAGACTGTCACCGGCGAGGACGTCACCATGGAGGAACTCGGCGGCGCCCACACTCACATGGCCAAGTCAGGCACGGCGCACTACGTCGCATCCGGCGAGCAGGACGCCTTCGACTGGGTTCGCGACCTACTGAGCTACCTGCCCCCCAACAACTTCACCGACCCGCCGCGGGATGCCGTGCCCCATCCGCAGGGCCCGATCGAGGAGAACCTCACCGACGAGGACCTGGAGCTGGACACGCTGATCCCGGACTCGCCCAACCAGCCCTATGACATGCACGAGGTGATCACCCGCATCCTCGACGACGACGAGTTCCTGGAGATTCAGAACGGCTACGCCACCAACATCGTCGTCGGGTTCGGCCGCATCGACGGGCGGCCGGTCGGGATCGTGGCCAACCAGCCCACCCAGTTCGCCGGCTGCCTGGACATCAACGCCTCGGAGAAGGCCGCCCGGTTCGTGCGCACGTGTGACTGCTTCAACATCCCGATCATCATGTTGGTGGACGTTCCGGGCTTCCTGCCGGGCACCGGCCAGGAATACAACGGAATCATTCGGCGCGGCGCCAAGCTGCTGTTCGCCTACGGCGAGGCCACCGTCCCCAAGATCACCGTCATCACCCGCAAAGCCTACGGCGGCGCCTACTGCGTCATGGGCTCCAAGGACATGGGCTGCGACGTCAACATCGCCTGGCCGACCGCGCAGATCGCGGTGATGGGCGCCTCGGGCGCGGTCGGCTTCGTCTACCGGCAGCAGCTCAAAGAGGCCGCCAAGGAGGGCAAGGACGTCGACAAGCTGCGCCTGCAGCTGCAGCAGGAGTACGAGGACACGCTGGTCAACCCGTACGTCGCCGCCGAGCGGGGATACGTCGACGCGGTGATCCCGCCGTCGCACACGCGGGGCTACATCGCCACGGCGCTGCGCCTGCTGGAACGCAAGGTCTCCCATCTGCCGCCCAAGAAGCACGGGAACATCCCGCTCTGATAGCAGGAACGGCTCTGAAAAAAATTTGTGGGAACAGAAATGAGAACGCCATGACGGGTGAAACGCAGCAGCCGCACGAGCCGCTCATCCAGATACTCAAGGGTCACCCCACCGACGAGGAGCTGGCCGCGCTGATCACCGTACTGGGCAGCGTCGGCGGTGCACCCGAGCCTGCGCAGCCCGAGAGCACCCGCTGGGGGCTTCCGGTCGACAGGCTGCGCTACGCGATGTCCAACTACCAGCGAATCACCATGCAGCAACGGCTACACATGCAGCAATGACCCGGGTGGTGCTGGGGTCTGCCTCTCCTGGTCGCCGCAAAGTGCTGCGCCAGGCCGGCATCGATTCGCTGGTCATGGTTTCCGGCGTCGACGAGGATCTGGTCACCACGGGGCTGGGGCCAGATGCTTCGCCCGCTGACGTGGTGTGCGCACTGGCGCAGGCCAAGGCCGAGCAGGTGGCAGCCGAGCTGGCCGGCCAGGACGCCGGCGTAGCGGCGGATTGCGTTGTGATCGGATGTGATTCGATGCTCTACATCGACGGCCGGCTATGCGGCAAGCCACAAACGGTCACTGCCGCACGCCAACTTTGGCAGTCGATGGCAGGACGCGCCGGGCAACTCTATACCGGTCACTGCGTCATTCGGATGCTGAACCATGAAAGTGTCCACCAAGATGCCC
>JBEKNM010000590.1:0-3191 GCA_049522835.1 Mycobacterium sp. | reverse complement strand
CCGGATACCCGGTGAGAGCTCCAGCGCCAGTTGTTTGGTGACATGGATCAGCGCAGCCTTGGTGGCGTTGTACATACCCATCGCCGGGGATTGGTGCAGGCCGCCGATGGACGCGGTGTTGACGACCGCACCGCCGTGCTCACCCATCCATGACTTGACGACGAGCGACGTCCACAGCAGCGGGGCCCACAAGTTGACGTCGAAGATCTTGGCGAAGCGGGCGTGGTCCTGGTCGATCAGTGCGCCGTACGCCGGATTGGTTCCCGCGTTGTTCACCAAAATGTCCACGCTGCCGAAGCGCTCCAGTGCGACGTCCACGCATGCCCGGGCGGCGTCCTCGTCGACCGCGTGAGCGCCGACCCCCAGGGCCCGGTCGCCGACCTGCGCCGCGGCCGCCTCCGCTGCCTCCTGCTTACGGGCGGTAAGTACCACATTGGCGCCGGCGGTCGCCAGCTGTTGCGAGATCGCCAGCCCGATTCCGCGCGAAGCACCGGTGACAATCGCGGTACGGCCGGTCAGATCAAGTGAGGTCATTTTGGATGCCTTCTCGTGCGTTGTAGCGGGTTCTCGCCGGCGGCGAGCATCGGTTGCACCGGATCTCTAATTCGATGTTTTGTACGCGTGTGTAGGTGGTAATCGGTAAAAATGTTAGCGAAATTAAAGCTCATGAAACCACTGTTCGTGGCTGGGGCCGTCGCTGCGGCGGTTGCTGCCGCGCCAACGGCCGCAGCCGACACTTTTGGTGCCGGACCAGCGATGACCGGACCTTCGCCCACTCACGTTATCTTCAAGGACGACCCGGGCGGCGGCGGCTGCGACGCCAACGGCAACTGCGGCACCGGCGGCCAGAACGGCGGTCCTGGTGGCGGTCCGGGCGGCACCGGCTGCATCCCGGGCGTCGGCTGCGGCTCCGGCGGCCAGAACGCTGGCCCCGGTGGCGTGCCGGGCGGCACCGCCTGTCTGCCAGGCGTGGGCTGCGGCTCCGGCCACGGATAAGAGCCTCCGCAGGAAGACCCTCAGGGTCCCGGCAACCTGGTGATCCAGGCCCGGGACTCTGCGGGGTCGATCACGTCGTCGAGCTCGAACGTGGTGGCCGACCGCAGCACCTTCCCTTGCCGGTAAGCCGCGTCCACGAGACGATCGAATAAGTTTTGACGTTCGGTCGGGTCTGCGACGGCGTTTAGCTCCTTGCTGAACCCGAGTCGCACGGCACCTTCCAGGCCCATGCCGCCGATTTCTCCGGTAGGCCAGGCGACGGTGAACTGCGGCGCACGGAAGGAGCCTCCGGCCATCGCCATGGCGCCCAATCCGTAGCCCTTGCGCAGGATGATCATTCCGAGCGGCACCGTCAGGCGCGCGCCGACGACGAACATACGGCCGAATCGGCGCACCGCGGCTTCTTTTTCCGCGTCCGGGCCGACCATGAATCCGGGTGTGTCGCACAACGAGATCACCGGTAGCCGGAACGACTCGCAGAGGGCGAGAAAGTCGGCGACCTTGTCCGCCGCCTCGGCATCGATCGCACCGCCCAGATGGTGACTGCTGTTGGCGATCAGCCCATATGCCACGCCCTCCACCCGGATGAGCGCGGTGACTACCCCGACGCCGTAGTCGGGGCGCAACTCCAGGGCTGAGCCGACATCGACGATCGACTCGATCGCCCGGTGCACGTCGTAGGCGCGTAGCCGATTCTGCGGGACCACATGCCGGGCCAGCCGCGGATCCGGCGCTTCCCAATCCTGCGCGCTGCCCTGAAAATACGACAGGTACTGCTTGGCCAGCGACACGGCGTGCGCCTCGTCACGGGCAACCAGGCTCACCACGCCGTTGCGCCGCTGGACCTCGATCGGCCCGATCGCCTCAGGCGGGTACACCCCGAGCCCACCGCCCTCGATCATTGCCGGCCCGCCCATCCCGATATTGGCGTCCGGGGTGGCGATGATGACATCGCACACCCCCGCCAGCGCGGCGTTGCCGGCGAAACACCGGCCGGAGACTATCGACACCAACGGCACCCGGCCGGACAGCCCAGCCAGTACCCGGAAAGTCGGCACGTCCAATCCGGCCCTGCCGCCGACGTCGGTGTCCCCGGGACGGCCACCGCCACCCTCGGCGAACAACACCACCGGTAGCCGTTTTCGGACGGCCAAATCGAAGACACGATCGGTTTTGGCGTGGTTGCGCATGCCCTGCGTCCCGGCCAGCACGGTGTAGTCGTAGGACACCACGACAGCCTCGGCCGCCGCCCCTCCGAAGCGGTCGGCGCCGATGGTCGCCAGGCCGGCGACCAGCCCGTCGGCCGGGGTGTTTGCGATCAGATCCTCCTCTGATCGCCTGCTGCGCTGCGCGGCAATGGCCAATGCGCCGTATTCGACGAAGCTGCCGGCATCAACCAGATCAGCGATGTTCTCTCGGGCGGTGCGGCGACCTTGCCTGTGCCGCTTGGCAACAGCGGCCTGTCGGCCCTCGTCGAGGGTGAGCAGATGGCGTTCGGCGACCTCGTCAAGGTCGGCGCGCGATCGGTCGAGATCGACGGCAGCGGCTATGGATTCGCCGTCGGCGCCGGCACCCGTCCGGGTGAAAACCAGCAAGGGGTCCCCGGTTCCGACGACTTGGCCGGGTGTCACCAGACTCCGGACCGTCCGCAGCGCATCCGGCGCGACGAGCACGTGCTGCATCTTCATCGCCTCGAGCACCACCAGCTGATCGCCGGGACCGAAGTCGGTGCCACCGGGTACCACCTCGACCACGGTCCCGGCCAGCTGCGCACGCAGCGCTTCCTCACCCGGGTACAGCTCGACCGCCGCGGCCCGAGTGTCGTGTTGGTGCGAGAGCGCTGCAGCCGCAAACTCGGAGAGCTTGGCATCGAGGAAACTCGTCGTCACCACACCTGACTGAATTTGACTGTCGGACAGAAGCTCTCGCAGGAAACTGATGTTTGTGCGAACGCCCTCGATGCTGAACTCAGCCAGCGCGGTCCGCGTCTTACGCACCGCTGCATGCAACGACGATCCGTTTACATGGGTGATGACCTTGGCCAGCAGCGAGTCGTACCGCGAGCTGAGAACCAGCCCCGGCCGGCCGTAGGTGTCGACGCGTACACCCGGACCGGTGGGCGGCGAGAACGCTGACAGGGTACCTGCCGAGGGCAAAACGGACCCGTCGCGGGCAAAAGTCTCCATGTTGACCCG
>JBEKNM010000589.1:0-3195 GCA_049522835.1 Mycobacterium sp. | reverse complement strand
CACAGCCGAAGTCCCGGTGCCGCCGCTGAATCTGGTCGGGGACTACGGCGGCGGCGGAATGCTACTGGCGGTGGGCCTGCTCAGCGCGATTCTCGAGGCCCGCGAATCGGGTGAGGGTCAGGTGCTCGACGTCGCGATGGTCGACGGGGTCGCAACCTTGCTGGCGCCGTACTTCGGGATGGTGCCCGCCGGCACCCGGCGTGACCACCGCTATGACAATCTGCTCGACGGCTCCGCGCACTTCTACGGCGTGTACACCACCGCGGACGGGCGCCACGTCGCCGTCGGCGCGATGGAACCGAAGTTCTACGCAGAGCTCTGCGATCGCCTTGGGGTGGACGTGCCTCACGACGACGACCGGCCGTCGGCGTGGGCGGCGCACCGCACGACACTGGCCGCACGGTTGCGCGAAAAGACCCGCGACGAGTGGGAAACAATCCTGAATTCGCCGGGATGCTGCGCAACGCCCGTGCTTTCGCTGACCGAGGCACCGCGACATCCGCACCTTGTCGCGCGGAAAACGTTCATCGACGTCGACGGCATCACTGCGCCCGCTCCGGCGCCACGCTTCTCCCGCACCCAGCCCCAAGCGCCTTCGTCCCCGTCGCTGCCGGGCAACCACACGCATGCGCTGCTGCGCGAGCTGGGACTCGATACCGACACCGTCGCCGAACTCGAAGACGCCGGCGTGGTAGCGCAACGCAGCTCGCAGTAATCGATAGAGAGGACGGCAGATGTCGTGGGACTTCTCCACCGACGCAGGGTGGGCACAACAACTCGAGTGGGTTGAGGATTTCGTGCGCACTGAGTGCGAGCCGATCGACTTGATCGTCAAGGAATCCCACGACCTCAACGACCCGGTGCGCCAGGCGCTGATCCCACCCCTGCAGCAGATCGTCAAACAGCGTGGACTGTGGGCCACCCACCTCGGGGCGCACCTGGGCGGCCCGGGCTACGGTCAGGTGAAACTGGCGCTGCTCAATGAGATTCTGGGCCGCTCGGAATCCGCGCCGATCGTCTTCGGATCGCAGGCACCAGATTCCGGCAATAGTGAGATCCTTGCGCACTACGGCACGCCCGAGCTCAAAGCCCGCTACCTCGAACCGCTGCTGGACAACCGCATCGTGTCCTGTTTCTCGATGACCGAGCCGCAGGGCGGCGCGGACCCGAAAGTCTTCACCACAACCGCGATCGCTGACGGTGATCACTGGATCATCAACGGGGAGAAGTGGTTCTCGTCGTTCGCCTCGATGGCGTCGTTCATCATCGTGATGGCGATGACCGATCCCGAGGCGCCACCCTACGAGCGCTATTCGATGTTCGTCGTGCCCGGCGACACCCCGGGCATCAACGTGTTGCGCGATGTCGGGCTGGGGTATCAGCCGCTGGGCAGCGGCGGCCGTGAAGGTTACGTACGCTACGAGAACGTCCGGGTGCCCGCTGACCACATGCTGGGCCCGCGCGGCGGGGCCTTCGTCGTCGCCCAAACCCGTTTGGGCGGCGGGCGTATTCACCACGCGATGCGCACCGTCGGGTTGGTCCGCCGGATCTTCGACATGATCTGCGAGCGGGCGGTGTCGCGCTACACCCAGGGCGAGGTGCTGGCCAACAAGCAACTTGTCCAGGAGATGGTCGCCGACTCGTGGATGGAGATTGAGGCGTTTCGCCTGTTGACTCTTCAAACGGCCTGGAAGATCGACCAATTCAACGATTACAAGGCAGTACGGGCCGACATCTCGGCGGTAAAGGCGATGATGCAGAAGGTCCTGCACGACGTGTCGGCGCGCGCGCTTCAGCTACACGGGTCGTTGGGCACCACGCATGAGATGCCGTTCGTGCAGTACCTGGTGGAGTCGTTCGTGCTCGGTCTTGCTGACGGTCCGACCGAAGTACACAAGGTGACCCTGGCCCGCCTGTTGCTCAAAGACCGTGCCGCTTCCCCTGATCTATTCCCCTCCGAACACCTGCTGCGGTTGCGCGAGGCTGCGGAGGCGAAGTTCGCCGACAAACTGGCGGGCGTCCCGCGCGGCTAGACGCGACCTTCAGAACGCCGGGTGGCGCTGAAATTTGAAGACCCGCTCGGGATCCAGCGCGG
The DNA here is from genome assembly GCA_049522835.1 of Mycobacterium sp. Lineage (GTDB taxonomy): Bacteria > Actinomycetota > Actinomycetes > Mycobacteriales > Mycobacteriaceae > Mycobacterium. The sequence continues at coordinate 1,100 of JBEKNM010000589.1, read as the reverse complement.
GGCACTGTCACGTTGGTGAGTGTGGGCGAGCTGGGAGGATTCGTGGGGTGGGCACCGCAACGCCGTCGTACAAGGGCCACCGCTACCCGGTTGAGATCATCAACCACTGCGTGTGGCTGTACTTTCGGTTCCCGCTGAGCTTTCGTGAGGTCGAGGAGCTGATGCTGGTACGCGGTGTCGCGGTCAGTTACGAGACGATCCGGCGGTGGTGCGCCAAGTTCGGGCGGGCCTACGCCAACCAGCTGCGTCGGCGGCGCTCGTGCGGCGGCGACACGTGGCATCTCGACGAGGTGTTCGTCGGGATCAACGGCATGCTGTGCTATCTGTGGCGCGCGGTCGACCAGCACGGCAACGTGCTCGACGTTCTCGTCCAGTCACGCCGAAACGCGGTGTCGGCCAAGCGATTCTTCCGTAAGCTGCTCAAGGGTCTGCGGTATGTGCCGCGTGTGTTGGTGACCGACACGCTGGGCAGCTACCAGGTCGCTCACCGCGAGTTCATGTCGTCGGTGGAGCACCGGCGGTCGCGGTATCTCAATGACCGCGCCGAGAATTCTCATCAGCCCACCCGACTGCGCGAACGGGCGATGAAACGTTTTAAATCGTTGCGGCATGCGCAACGGTTCCTGTCCGCCTTCGCCGGCATCTGTGCACACTTTCGGCCGCGACGGCATCTGCTGAGCGCGACCCAATGGCGAACCGGGATGGTTGACGGCTTCGCGGTCTGGCGTGAGGTCACCGCGCTCGACAGTGCCGCCTGAAATGTGAACAACCCAACGCTGTTTCATTGCTACAGCTCCGAAACCAACTGCACTACTATATTTTTCAATCAATGTGACATTGCCTGCCTTCGGCAGCCAACTCGTCCGCGCGCCGCAGCTTGCGCACGATGTCCTCCGCGGAATGCCGCTTCCGACCAGCCATGTTTTCATCGTCCCTTCCAGCCCAACATCGGGCCACAGGACTCTAAACCTGATTGGACTCATTCAGCGGGAGCACGCCACTCACCGCCTCCCCCGGAGCCCGCACCTTCTACGACGCCCACCGCGCCGCCGGCGACACCCACCACGCCGCCCTACGAGCCCTCGGGAACCGTCTCGTTG
>JBEKNM010000588.1:0-3203 GCA_049522835.1 Mycobacterium sp. | reverse complement strand
CTACGGCCAACCCCGCACCAACACCTTCCACCACCCCGAAAAACTCCTGGGCGACGACGAAGACGAGGATGATCCGTGACGATCAGAACTTACGGCCAATCCAGTGTCATGAGGACTGTTTGAATGATATCTGGTTGGTTTGTGTGTATCCCGCCGGTTGGCCGCAGGCTGGCATGCGCTTGGCCGCCCCTCGCCCCGGCTTTTACGCAAATGCATCCGTCACTTCCGTCGCCGCAGGCCTGGACGGTGCAATCGGTTGTAGTGGATCGGCCACGGCCCTGGCCCGCATGGAGGTCAACAGTTTCTTCAGCAAGTTACTGCCCAGATTGAAATCCATTGAGATGAACCGCGATCCGCAACTCACCGCCACAACGTTCGTCGGCGGCCTAAAACATCTGCCGGTTCGCCAATCGCTGGTGTCAGCAGACTCTTAAGGAGTCAGCACCACCGAGCCGACGGTCTTGCGACCTTGAAGGTCGCGATGCGCGTCGGCCGCATCCCGAAGTGGGTAGTGCCCACTCACCGTGACCTTAATGGTCCCGTCTGCGATCGAGTCGAGTAGTTCGCCAGTTCGCCAGGTGAATTCGTCGCGAGTGCGGACAAAATGGATCCGCGACGGCCGGGTCAGATATACCGAGCCCGCTGCGTTCAGCCGCTGCGGGTCCAGCGGGGGGACCGCGCCACTGGACGCACCGAACAGCGCGAGTGTGCCCCGGACGGCAAGGCTGGCAAGGCTGGCGTCGAATGTTGACTTGCCGACGCCGTCGTAAACCGCCGTCACGCCGTTCCCGTCGGTAAGCTCGCGGATCTTTGCGCCGAACTGTTGCGGGTCGTCGGGATAGCCGAGTACCTCGACCGCGCCGGCCTGCCGGGACAGCTCGGCTTTCGCCGGGGTGGAGGCGGTGGTGATGACGCGTGCTCCCAAGCTCGTCGCCCACTGGGTAAGGATCAGGCCCACGCCGCCGGCGCCTGCGTGCAACAGCACTGTGTCGTCCGGCTGCACCGCGTAGACCGACTTGATGAGCAAGTGTGCGGTCATGCCTTTCACGAGCGATGCGGCGGCAACATCTGAGGCCACACTGTCTGGCAGCTTCGCAACGAGGTCGACTGGCGCAATGCAGTATTCGGCGTATGCCCCCACGGCATCCGCGCTTGCCACGCGGTCACCCACCCGCAGTCCCGTCACCCCGTCGCCAACCGCTTCGACAATGCCGGCCACCTCGGCGCCGAGCACGAACGGAAGGTCGTGCGGATACAGGCCCGTTCGGAAGTAGGTGTCGATGAAATTCACCCCGATCGCCTCGGCCTTGATCAGAACCTCACCGGCGCCGGGGGCGGGTTTTGACATCTGAACGTAGGAGAGGACTTCGGGTCCGCCGAGTTCCGCGACTTGAATGCCATACATAGTTATCAGTTTGTGTCACCAGTCTCTCGGCCCCATTGTGATTCAGCACAGCCGCCGGCGCTCAAGGCTGTGATCGAATACATCGACACTGTCAAACCCGTACGCGATTCTGTGAAGAAGCACGCCTTGCCATCCATCACGCCCATTACCGCTTGGGGACAGAAGGGACCAGGAAGCCAATGACAGTCGAGAAAACGGTCCATGAGGTGACCTACAACCTGCTTCGTTCGCTGGGCTTGACAACGGTTTTCGGCAATCCTGGCTCCACCGAGCAGACATTCCTGAAGAACTTTCCCGACGATTTCACCTATATCCTGGGACTGCAGGAAGCTTCGGTGCTGGCCATGGCCGACGGGTTCGCGCAATCCACCGGCAGGCCCACGTTGGTCAACCTGCACACCAGTGCCGGCACCGGTAACGCGATGGGCAGCCTGGTGGCAGCCTACAAGGGCAACACGCCGCTCATCGTCACCGCCGGTCAGCAGACCCGGGAGATGGTCCTGTGCGACCCGTATCTGTCCAACCCCGAGCCGACCCTGATGCCGTTGCCGTGGGTGAAGTGGGCGTACGAACCCAAGCGCGCCGAGGATGTGCCGGCGGCGTTCATGCGCGCCTACACGGTGGCTTTGCAGCCCCCGGCGGGCCCGGTGTATCTGTCGATACCGCTCGACGACTGGGAAAAGCCGGCGTTGGGGCCTGCGGTGGTCAGGACGGTGAGCCACCGTGTGGCACCCGATGCCGAGCGCCTGCGCGATTTCGCCGACCGGATCAACCGGGCGCAGAAGCCCCTGCTGGTCTTTGGTCCCGAGGTCGATCGCAGCGGCGCCTGGGACGCCGGGGTGGCGTTCGCGGAGAAGGTTGGTGCACCGGTTTACATCGGCCCGCTACCCGACCGAGCGTCGTTTCCGGAGAACCACCCGCTGTATCGGGGCATGTTGCCGTTGACCGTTGCCGGTGTCAGCGAGGTGCTGCGGGGTCACGACCTGGTTGTGGTGGTCGGAGCGCAGGTCTTCCGCTACTACCCTTACGTGGCGGGCGAGTACCTGCCCGAGGGCAGCGAATTGCTGCAGATCACGGCCGATCCGAGCGTGGCCGGTGCGGCGCCGGTCGGTGACAGCCTGATCGGTGATTCCCGGCTGGCCCTCGAGCAGTTGGTGGGCCTGATAAACGACCGGGGCAACGGGTCTGCTCAACCCGCGCGGGCGGCAAGCTCAGAAATCGCCGACGCGGCGTCGTCGCCACTGACCCCGGATGCGGCGTTTTCGACGTTGGCCACCGTCAAGCCGGCCGACTCCCCGCTAGTCACGGAGTCGACGTCGACGATGGCTCAACAGCTGCGCTGGCTGCCCAGCACCTTCCCCGGTTCGTTCTTCGCAACCGCCAGCGGCGGGATCGGCTGGGGTGTGCCCGGGGCTGTCGGCATCGCACTCGGCGACCGTGCCCGCGGGGTGGAACGCACGGTGGTCGCCACCATCGGCGACGGATCTTTCCAATATTCGGTTCAGGCGATATGGACGGCCGCCCAGCACCGGCTGCCGATAGTGTTCGTGGTGATGCGCAACGAGGAGTACTCAATCCTCAAATCGTTCGCGCTGCTGGAGAAAACTCCGAATGTGCCGGGCCTGGACCTGCCAGGCCTCGATATCGCCTCCATCGCAGCTGGCTTCGGCGTTCGGTCAATCAACGTCGACACGACGGAAAAGCTCGCAGCGGAGTTCACCTCCGCGCTCAAGTCTGACGGCCCCACCGTCATCGTGGTGCGGACCAAACCGGAGCTGACACACCTGGGCTGACTCGA
>JBEKNM010000587.1:0-3223 GCA_049522835.1 Mycobacterium sp. | reverse complement strand
CATGTCGAACCTGGCGGCCGCGCTTGGCTGGGCATTGGTCGACCTGGTCGAGCACCCGACCCAGCTGGCGCGAGTTCGCGAAGGCGGCTCGGACTTCGCTGACGTCGGTGACTTCGCCCAGCGCTGTGCGCTGGAGTCGACGCGCCTGGCGCAACGCTCGATCATGACCCGCACCGTGCTGTCTGCGGTCCACTTCGACACCGGCGAGGTTACCTACGAGGTGCCACCGGGCTGGACCATCGCTACATTGCTGCCCCTGCTCAACGCATCTGTGGCACCAGGCTGGGAACAGTGGGATCCCGATCGATGGAACCGTCACCGTCTGGTCGATCAGAACGCTCTCCCCTCACCGATGCTGGTGACGGCCTTCGGACACGGGCGGCACTCCTGCCCGGCCCAACCGTTCTCGCTGGCAGCCATGACGGCGGCTACCACACGTCTGCTCCGCGAATACCGGATGACGCCGTGCTGGACATCGCATCCGCAACCGGTCCCAGCCCAGATCGGTGGCGTGGCGCGGGCAGCAGCGCCTTGTCTGGTCGACTACGTTAGCTGCTAGTCGGCTAACCGCTATTTCTAAGCGCGCTGGCCAGTCCGTTCATGGTCAGCAGAATGCCGCGCTGCACAAATTCGTTGTCGTCGCCCGAACGGTAGCGTCGCAGTAACTCCACCTGAAGGTGGTTCAGCGGTTCCAAGTACGGGAAGCGGTTGAACACCGAGCGTGCCAGCGAAGGGTTGTCGGCCAGCAGGTCTTCTTGACCCGTGATGAGTTTGTACATAGCGATGGTGCGCTGGTGCTCGTCAGCGATCTTGCCGAACACCCTGCGGCGCAACGATTCATCGGCCACCAGCTCGGCATAGCGGGCCGCCAGGCCCAGATCGCTCTTGGCCAGCACTTGTGCCATGTTCGACAGCACGCTACGGAAGAACGGCCACCGCTGATACAGGTCGTGCAGTACTTGCACTCGCTCGCTTTCACTTTCGGGGCCCGCCGTAATCCAGTGCTCGAATGCCGATCCGGTGCCGTACCAGCCGGGCAGCATGACCCGCGACTGGCTCCACGCCAGCACCCACGGGATAGCGCGCAGATCTGAGATTGACGCGGTGGGCTTGCGTGATGTGGGCCGGCTCCCGATGTTCAGCGACCCGATCTCGCTGACCGGCGTAGAAGCTTGGAAATATTCGACGAAGCCCGGTGTGTCGTGCACTAATTCGGCGTATGCGCGCCGTGCGAGGTTGGCTATCTCTTCGAGCACCGCGTAGGCCGGCTCGGCCGCATCGCCGAGGCCCTCCACATCAAGCAGCGTCGACTCCAAGGTGGCTGCCAGCAAGCTCTCCAGATTGCGTCGCGTCATCGGCGGTTCGGCGTACTTTGCGGCAATGACCTCACCCTGCTCGGTGAGCCGCAGCGAACCGTTCACCGCTCCTGGTGGTTGAGCCAGGATGGCCTGATAGCTGGGGCCGCCGCCGCGGCCGACAGTTCCGCCGCGACCGTGAAAGAGCCGCAACCGTATTCCCGATTTGCGGGCCACCTCGACCAAGGCCAGCTCGGCTCGGTACACCGCCCAGTTGGCGGTCAGATATCCGCCATCCTTGTTGGAGTCGGAGTAACCGAGCATCACTTCCTGGGATTCGCCGCGGGCAGCCACCAGCGCCCGGTACAGCGGGAGTTCGAGCGTCGCTTGCAAAATCGCCGCCCCCTTGTGCAGATCGTCGATTGTCTCGAACAGCGGTGAGATACCCACAGGGCAATAGGGTTCCGGGCCGGACGCGTCCAACAGACCGGCCTCTTTCAGCAAGATCGCAGCCTCCAAGACGTCCGACACCGACTCGCACATCGAGATGATGTAGTTGGGCACCGCTGCGGGACCGTAGAGCTCGACGGCATGCGCGGCGGCCGCCACCACGCCGAGTTCACCACGGGCCAGATCGGACAGCTGGGCGCGGTCGCCGACCAGTGGCCGACGGATGTTGAGTTCGCTAACCAGCAGCTCGACCCGCTCATCTTCAGGCAACGAGCTGTAGTCAGGGTGCACCCCGGCCCACGCCAGCAGCTCGCCGACCACCTCTTCGTGCACGTCGGAGTTCTGTCGCATATCCAGACCCGATAGATGAAACCCGAATACTCCCACGGCTTCTCGTAATAGTGCCAGCCGGTCGTCGGCCACCAGCGTACTGCCGTGCGTACGCAGCGAAACGTCGATGGTGTCGAGATCGGCCCGCAGTTCGGCCGGCGCGGAATACGGCGGTAAACCAAGGTCAAGCTCGTGCTGCGGTTGCCGGTCCAGGATCTGTGTGGCAGTCGCGGTGAGCCGCCCGCGGATCACCCGCAACGCCCGCCGGTACGGCTCGTCGGCGCGGGCCGCCTCCCGGCAGCCCTCGGCCAGCTCACTCAGCTCAGGAGTGACGCTGATCAGGCGCGCCGACATCGACAGCTCCTGCTCGAGATCTGTGAGTTCGGCCAAGTAGTGCGCCAGCGCGGTGAACGCGGCGCTCCCGGTGGCCAACCGGACCACCTCGGCCGTCACGTTCGGGTTTCCGTCGCGGTCGCCGCCGATCCATGAGCCGGGTTGCAGAATCGGAGCGGAAAGCAGATCCGCGTCGGGCCAGCGAGCCCGTAACGCCTGGCGAACCTCGGCATTGACCTGCGGGACCACCTTGAATAAGGCGGCCGGGTAGTACCGCAGGCCTACCTCGATCTCGTCGGAGATCTTCAGCCGTGACAACCGGATAAGCGCGGTCTGCCACAGCGTCAGGACATGACGGCGCAACTCCAATTCGATACTGCGGCCGTCGCTGGTCTCGGTGTGCCCGTCCGCGTGCAACCGCATCAACTCAGTGATCCGGTGCTGGGTGACGAAGACGGTGCGCCGCCGGGTCTCGGTGGGATGGGCGGTAATAACCGGGGAGACCAGAGCACCCTTCAGGGCGTCGGCAACGGTGGCCGAATCTAGTTCTGCCAGGTCGAGTTTCACATAGGTGGCAGCCAGGCTGCTGTCCTGCGGCGGTTCGCCGGCGTCGACGTGAATCGCGCGGCGACGCTCTCGGTGGATGTCCTCAGCGACATTGGCCAGCAGCGCAAAATGGCTGAACGCCCGGATGATCGGAATCGCCAGATGAATGTCGATGCCGTCAAACATGCGCGACAGCTCGGACCGGTCGATCTCGGAACGCCGCACCCGGAAGGACTCCACCCGGGCCCGTTCCACCAGGTCGAATACCT
>JBEKNM010000586.1:0-3224 GCA_049522835.1 Mycobacterium sp. | reverse complement strand
TCGCACGCAAAAATGCCGGCAACTTTAATGTCTTCAATGCATAGGGAAAGCTGACCGCTGCTCCCCGATCACTGGTCGGGCCCCAACGGGCGTCAGCCCCCCAATGGGCCCGAGATACGCCCGGCAGTGCCGGCGCCTCGACCCACAGCGCCACCCGCCCAGGCTTTCTCGGCAACAGCCGATGGCCCGGTGGGCGATGACCAGACGCCCCGCGCCCATCCCGGCCGCTCAGAGCTGAGCGAATCGACACTGACCTGACACCGACGTTTCACTGCCAGTCGGCATCGGAGTCCGGTTGTCGCCGCACGGGTCGCGGTCGAGCATTCACCGTCACACTCTGACTTAACGCTGCTAAGAAAACGGTTGACTTTGCCGCCTTTTTCCGGTCAAGCCGTAGTCGTAGCCCAATTCCGGTGTGAACGGACCTATGTTGGGTTTGCGGCCCCTTCCGGGAGCAAACTATGACCATTCCCAGCACCGCCGTGCGTTCGCATTCGATATGCCCACGACGAGCTAGGCCGCCGTGCGGGCGTCGTGCCCACAATTTGTCCACAGCCACCGATACCTGCGTGATCTAGCGTCGCGCATTTGCGCAGGTAAGCCGCAGTTTGGCGGGTTGACCAGAGATCCAGCTCAGAACCATGGCTTCTTCTCTGGCTCCGGGTCGTCCCACGCGATCGGCGTACTGGGATTTCGAGCCGTCAATCGACCCGGCGGTTGCCCGGGCCGGCCACATGTTCGGGCCGTGAACGGCATATGAATTGTGCGGATGGTGCGACGCCGCAGTGGCGCCGGTGATGCCCCTACCGGGACACTGTTGGGGTGACGACACCCGATGCTTCTCACAATCACTCCAACTTCTTGCGGTCGGTAATCCGCTGGTTGCAGGTCGGCTACCCGCAAGGTGTACCCGGGCCCGACCAGGTGCCACTGTTTGCGTTGCTGCGCAGCACGCCGCTCACGCCGGATCAGATCAAACAGGTGGTGACGGAGCTCACCGCGAAGGGATCACCTCAGTCTGCCGACGGCGTGGTTGACGGCAACGAGATTGCGGAGAAGATCTCCGAGTTGACCCATCACGACGCGGGACCCGAGAACGTCCGGCGGGTGGCCGCCACCTTGGCTGCCGCGGGTTGGCCGCTGGCCGGCATCGACGTCAGCGAGGTTTTCCCCGGTGACGAAGATGGGGAGGCAGCCGAAGAGATCGCGGCGCGGTTGCGGGCTTCGTCATAGCTTTGAGATGTCGATGACGAAGCGGTAGCGCACGTCGCTGGCCAGCACGCGCTCGTAGGCTTCGTTGATGTAATCCGGTTCGATGACTTCGATTTCGGGTGTCACGCCGTGCTCGGCGCAGAAATCCAGCATCTCCTGCGTCTCGGCGATGCCGCCGATGTTCGAGCCGGACAGGCTGCGCCGCATCAGGGCCAGCGGGAATGCGGGCACTTCCATGGGGTGCTCGGGGATGCCCAGTTCGACGAGTGTGCCGTCGACATCAAGCAGGTTCAGGTAATCGCCGAGATCCAGGTTCGCCGAGACGGTGTTCAGGATCAGGTCGAAGCTGCCGCGCAACTTGCGGAAGGTGTCCGGATCGGCTGTCGCGTAGTAGTTGCTGGCGCCCAGGCGCAGGCCGTCCTCCATCTTCTTCAGCGACTGCGACAGCACCGTCACCTCGGCGCCCAGCGCCGCACCCAGCTTGACGCCCATATGACCCAACCCACCCAGGCCGACGATGGCGAGCCGGGTATCCGCTCCGGCGTTCCAGTGCCGCAACGGTGAGAAAAGCGTGACGCCCGCGCACAGCAGCGGCGCAGCGGCGTCCAGTGGCAGCGCATCCGGTATGCGCAGGACGAACTTTTCGTCGACGACGATCGCCTGGCTGTAGCCGCCCTGAGTCGGCTGGCCGTCTTTGCCGATTGAGTTGTAAGTGAAGGTAGCGCCCCGTTTGCAATACTGCTCGATACCGCGGAGGCAGCTGCTGCATTTACCGCAGGAGTCCACCATGCAGCCAACGCCTACGTGGTCGCCCACCTTGAATTTGGTGACCTCGGAGCCCACCTCGGTCACTACGCCGGCGATCTCATGGCCGGGGACCACGGGATAATTCGGCTGGCCCCACTCAGCTTTGACGGTGTGGATGTCTGAGTGGCAGATCCCGGCGAACTTGATGTCGAACGCCACATCGTGCGGACCCGGGTCGCGGCGGGTGATCGTGGTCTTGGTCAGCGGTTCGGTAGCCGACGGGGCGGCATAGGCGGTAACAGTGCTCATGAAAATCCCTCTTCGATCTAGTCAGTCCCAGAAAAGCTTAGCCAAGGTAAAGTTTTCACGCGAATCGCGCGTGCTGCCCCGCATATCAGCTTATGACGATGTGTGCGTATCGGCCGGTCCGGAACTAGTTGATCGGGGCGTTGACCAAGCGCAAGTCGTCGACAATGCCGCGTGCCGCGATCAAGCCTTCGCCGGTCTGCCACACCTCGTCATTGACGACGTAAACCCGATTGTCGTGATTGGCCGACAGCTTGCGCCACGGGTCGCTGTCCAAGACGGTGGCGGCGCGCTCCGCGGCAGCCGGTGACGCGCACGAGACGTAGATCACGTCGGCGTCGGCCGCGGAGAAATCCGGCACCTTGGCGAGGTCGGCATCGGTGGCGCCCATTTCGATATAGGCCTTGTCGGTGAAGCGCTGTGCGGCCGGCCGGTCCACCCCGACCGCGGTGAGCACACTGGCCGGGAAGTTGTTGGCCCCGTAGATGCGCAGGGTGTTTGTGGTCAGCTGGACGATCGACGCCTGGTAGTGGGCTGCGTCGTGAGTGGCCCCGATCTGGTTGGCCCGCTGCGCGAAGCCGTTGATCAGCGCGTCCACAGCACCGCTGCGTGCCGTAGCGGCGCCGACACCACGCAGGTTGTCTTCCCATGCCGCGCCGGGTGCCGCAGTGAACACTGTTGGGGCGATCGCCGCTAGCTGGGGATACAGCTTGGGCGTCAATCCTTGCGAGCCGAGGATCAGATCCGGATGAGCTGCCGCGATGCCGCCCAGGTCAGGTTTGGCGCGGGTACCGACACCGGGTAGGCCACGCACAGTGTTGCCCAGGTAGGAGGGCTGACTCGGCGAGCCGTCCGGCAACGCGGCAGCGACTACCTGGGACTGCAGGCCAAGCGCGCACAGGGCGTCGAGCTGGTCGCCGGAGAGCACCACGATGCGCCGCGGTTCGGCGGGTACCTGG
>JBEKNM010000585.1:0-3248 GCA_049522835.1 Mycobacterium sp. | reverse complement strand
AAGTTTGTGCATCGCGCGCGAGCCTTGCAAAGCCACGGATCCAGCCGTGACTCCGGCTGAAACCGTAACTGCAGCGAAATGATTGACCCGTGCGCCGTGTTGTCGAGCACCAACCCATCGGTTACTGCCGATACGCCGTCGAGACTTACCACCGGCTGGGTGCCGGACCCGTTGGTAATGCCGATACTGGCACTGGTGTAGCGCCTAATATCAGTGGATGGGCAGAATTTCGGGGAGTTCACGGGGAGTTCACGAAAAGGAGAGTGGCACTCTATTTATGGCCTCTGACCTGTGCGAACTGTAATTCGAAGTGCTCGGCGTCGATCAGTCCTGCGCAATCGACATCTGAACAAGCAGCGAGAAGAGAACACGTGGACATAGCTTCGGTCGACGAATTGCTCACCACCACGAGGGCAGTGCGCAAGCGCCTCGATCTGACGCGGCCGGTTCCTCGCGAGGTGATTCTCGAGTGCATTCGGCTGGCAATGCAGGCGCCGACGGCGAGCAATGCGCAGGATTGGCGCTGGTTGGTGATCACCGATGCCGGCAAACGCGCCGCTATCGCCGAAATCTACCGCGGCATCGGCGCTGAATATCTTGCGTACGCCGCCAAGGACGCCTCCGACCCGCAGACCCAGCGCGTGTACGCCAGCGCGTTCAGCCTTACTGACACGCTGGCCCAGGTGCCCGTGCACGTCATCCCATGCCTGGACAACCGCATCGATAACGCCAATCTGTTGGCTGCCGCGTCGGCATGGGCGTCGATCATCCCGGCCGGGTGGAGCTTCTTGCTCGCCCTTCGGTCCCGCGGCTTGGGATCGGTGTGGACTACGATGCACCTGGCCAAGGAACAAGAGGTGGCCGAGTTGCTCGGGATTCCGCCCACGGTTACGCAGGCGGCGCTGTTCCCCGTCGCCTACACCATTGGTACCGACTTCCGACCGGCCAAGCGGCCGCCGGCGGAGACCATCACCTTCTGGGACAGCTGGGGAGACAGCTGATGCAGTCCTACACTGTGCGATTTCACGTCGACGCACCTCCCAGGAAGGTGTGGCGGGTGCTGCATCCGCGAGTGCCGCCGAACTCGCCGCGCCCGCGGGTGCTCGAGTGGCCTAGCGGCAGCATGGAAATCCTCAACGAAGGCGACGAAGCCGGCGAGGGTCTGGTCCGCACTTGCATTTATCCAGTGCCCAAGTACCTGCTGTCCGGCGGCAAGGCGCGATCGTGGGAGACCGTGACCGAGGCGGAGATCGACAAGCTGTCGCGGTACGTGGCAGTCGGCGCGCCGCTCTGGTCTCGGGCCGAGGGCTACCACCAACTCGAGGAACAGCCCGACGGCACCACGGTGTTGACCTTCCACGAGACGTATCACGCTTACAACCCAGTGCTGCGGTTTTTCCTCGAACGCCCGGTGCACGCGAGGATTTCTCGCGACAACCTCGAGACGTACGAGCACGCGCTCGGTTACGCCGGCAAAGTGCGGCGACTGACCTAAGTCGCGGTCGCTGGCCTGGGCAGAGCACCCATGTGAAATAGGGCGCTCATCCCGGTACGATTCAGTTCTATGAGTCCAAAGGCGCTCGCACCGGTCGCGGCAAGATTTACTGTCGCCGCTGGATTGATGCTCGCGGCCGGGGGTGCGTCCGCGGGTGTTGCCGGTGCCTGGCCGCAGCCGACGCCGCCGCCGGTGCCGCCGCTGCCCTCCGCGGGTGTTGCCGGCGCCGGTCCGACGTCGATACCGTCGACGCCGCCGCGGCCGCCCGGACCGATAACCACCATCGACCACGACGGCACATACGCGGTGGGGACCGAGGTCGTGCCGGGCGTCTACAGCAGCGCGGGGCCTGTCGGCAACGGCACCTGCTACTGGAAGCGGACGGGCAACCCTGACGGGGCCCTAATCGACAACGCGTTGAGCAAGAAGCCCCAGGTCGTGCGGATCGACCCGACCGACAAAGCGTTCAAGACGACGGGCTGCCAGCCGTGGCAGCAGACCCCGGACGCCAATCCGCCTGCCGACGCGCCCAGTGGCCCACTGCAACTCACCCTAGGGACCCTCAACGGGCTGCTGGCACCCAACGGTCAGGTTCCCAACGGTCCGCAGCCTGCCCCCGGTCCGGGGCCTGCCCCCGGTCCGCCGCCTCCCAACGGTCCGCAGCCTCCCCAGCCCTGACGGGCCCTGCTGTCATGGCGGATCGATCGCAACACGCGGTCGTCGTTGGCGCCGGTGTCAGTGGGTTGACCTCTGCCCTGTGTCTGGCCGAAGCGGGATGGTCGGTGCGGGTGTGGGCGGCCACATTGCCGCAGCAGACAACATCGGCGGTAGCCGGTGCGGTATGGGCGCCCCCGCGTCCGGAGAAGCGAGCAGCCAAGACACTGCATTGGACCGAACACTCGCTGCGAGTGTTCGGCGAGTTGGCCAAGGACCCCAGCACTGGAGTGCAGATGGCGCCGGCGTTGACCGTCGGTGAACTGGCCGGGGCCGACGCGATGCCGTCGGCGCCCAATGTGATCCCGGACCTGCGGCCGGCTGATCCAGCCGAGATCCCTGCGGGCTTCGATGCCGGGTTTCACTCCACTGTGCCGATGATCGACATGCCGCGATATCTCGCCTACCTGACAACGAGGCTGGCCACCGCCGGCTGTGAAATCGAGATACATCCCGTGCGGTCACTGGCCGAGGCCGCCGACGCCGCACCGGTAGTGGTCAACTGTGCTGGTCTCGGGGCTGGGGCGCTGGTGGGTGATGACACGGTTAGGCCGCTGTTCGGCCAGCACGTCATCCTCACCAATCCTGGCCTGCAGCAACTGTTTCTAGAGATGAACAACGGCCCGGAATGGACCTGCTACTTCCCGCACCCGCAGCGGGTGGTGTGCGGCGGCATCAGCATCCCAGGTCGCTGGGACACCACCGCCGACCCCGAAGTGACCGACCGGATCCTGCAACGCTGCCGGCGGATCGAGCCGCGCCTTGGCGAGGCCGAGGTGATCGAGACGATCACCGGATTACGTCCCGACCGTCCGTCGGTGCGGGTGGAGGTTGAACCGCTCGGGCGGGCACGGTGCGTCCACAACTATGGCCACAGCGGCAACGGCGTGACTTTGTCCTGGGGTTGCGCGCGCGACGTGGCCCGACTGGCCGGCACTGATCGTTAACCGGTGAAGACGCGGCGATTACCGGCGAGCGGTGCGCCCGACGTCACGAATCACCAGCGACAGCGCCCAGCTCACAATCGACAAGACAATCG
>JBEKNM010000584.1:0-3265 GCA_049522835.1 Mycobacterium sp. | reverse complement strand
ACACCCCAAAAGCACCCACCTGCCAGCACCGCAGTCTCGTGGGCCCCCGGGGTTCCCACGGGCTCATCCACCGCGGGCCCGGGAATGTTCGCTGCCGGCGCGGCACTGCCCAGATCAGAGAATAGGCCCGCGCAGGCAGTGATTTCGAGGCTGACCGCGCACAGGAGCACGGCCAGCCGTATCAGGTTGGTTCTCAGCGATCTCCGCACGATGCTCCCCCGCTCAGTGTCTATGCCAGCTCTACTACCTTCAGGTTAATCGCGACCGGCGGTCCCAATTCTTACGAAACAATGGCGCCCGAATCCCACCCCCCACCCACCGGCCGGAGCTTCTTACCGAACCATGACGAAACGGCGTCGACGGAGACCGGACACCGCGTGCCGCGTTACGATGATTGCGCTGGATTTTCCTGTTAACCAAAGGTATTGGTGAGATGGATGTGACGAGACGGCGGTTTCTCACCGCCGCAAGTGTGACCGTGCTGTCGATGGTGGCGGTAAGTGCCTGTGCCGCGAGCGCGATGTCGTCACCGTCCCACACGCACTTTGCTGTCACCCACACCGACGCCGAGTGGCGAAGACTTCTGACCGCAGCCCAATACAGCGTGCTGCGCGAAGCAGGCACCGAAGATCCGTACAGTAGTCCGCTCAACAACGAACACCGTCACGGCGTGTTCAGTTGTGCTGGCTGCGCGCTAAACCTCTACTCGTCGGATACCAAGTTCGACAGCGGCACCGGCTGGCCGAGCTTCTGGAAAACCCTGGACAACGCCGTGTTAGAGCGCCCAGACACCGGCCTGGCCATGACACGCACCGAAGTTCTCTGCAACCGGTGCGGAAGCCACCTCGGCCACGTATTCGACGACGGACCGCAGCCGACCGGCCTGCGGTACTGTATGAACGGCGTCGCCATGGCCTTCACGGCGCTTTGACCGGACAGGCATCACGTCGTCGCGCGACCTCCTGCATGCGCTCCGCCAACAGCTTTGACTAGCAATGCTTTTGGTGAGCGCGCGACAGCGGATCCGGTGCGCGTAGGTGCTCGATCAAGATGTCGCACTAGGCGCGCTGAGCTGAGTCACCAGAACCTGCGCGGTATCCGCCAGCACTTTTCGGCCCGACCGGCGTCGAACAACAGCCATTCGCAGCCACGCGATCGGGTCCAAATCAAGAACTCGCAAGGCCGGCTTCTCGCAGTGCCCCAACGTATCCCAGGGCGCCTGACGAACCAATGGGAACCAGCATGAGGGAATTGGCGGGCGCCGGCCTTGAAGGACCCACCGGGAATCAGCCAGCGTAATTATGACGTAGCAGTGACGAAAGCGTCGAGCGTCACCAACTTCTCTATTTGCTTTGTAACGTGGGCATTGTCAACCACAGAACGCGCGATCCCGCGCGACGCGAAAGGTAAACCACATGCGATCCACCGCGCTAAAGGGCGCAGCTCTGCTCACGATTGCCGTAGCCCTCGCGGCCTGCAGCACCTCGAACGAGGCACATCCAGGGCCTGCGATGTCGCAGTCAACCACGGCCCCGGCGATGTCACAATCGGCGGCTTCAGGTGCGGCAAGTGCGCGAACGGGGACCTTCGGAGGTCTCAATGACAAGCACGTCGCGGGAACCGCCACTGTGACAGGTGCCCAAATCGTGCTGTCGGGCTTCTCTTCCGACGCAGGTCCGGACCTGCACATCTACCTCACCAACGGCACGGACGAAAACGCTGTGGCTGCGGGCAAGGAGCTCGGCAGTATTGCGTTTGACAAAACTTCTCAGACGTTTTCGACCAACGGGGTGGATCCGTCGAAATACACCACCGTTGTGATCCACTGCGATAAGGCAAAGGCCGTGTTCGGCGGCGCCACCCTGACATGAAGCCCCAGGTCAAGCCCACCAGCCTCGTCGCGTCGATCTTTTTCGGCGCGGCGAGGGTCTCTCTTGGCATCCTGTGGTTGCACGAGGGCATTTTCAAGTACACCGCACACTTCGGCCGCGCAGACATCCTCCTAGTCGCGGACAGCGCGAAGTCCAACATCCGGGTACCTGAGTACTTCGGCGCGTTCGCCGCACGCATACTCGGCAGCTGGCCCGGCCTATTCGGTTTCGTGATTCCGCTACTCGAAACTGCGCTGGGCGTCGCACTGGTAATCGGGGTGCTCAGCCTTCCCGCGGCCCTGGCATCGCTACTGATGCTCATGACCTATTGGAGTTCTGACCAGCTCATCGCCCAGTATCCCATCATGGGAATTTTGTCGGCGATCGTGATTGCGTGGTCGGCCTGGGCCGCGCGTCTCTCGGCGACATCGCTCGTCGTCTCACTGCTGAACCGAAAACAGATTGCTGCACAACTGATCTCGGGGCCACTGCGACGCTGGCTGTAGCGAGCCGGCCCCCAGCATCGCGGCACCCGCTGCCCCGCCTATGCGATCCCCGAAAATGTTCTGTCGCCGCGCCGGTATCTCATACCTGATGCCGGCAACCGCATGAACACCCATCCTGAAAGCCGCAGCGACGGCACGAGCCAACCACCAGGTGATCAGAATCCAACTGGCGACCCAACAGGCCAATCGCGACAAGTTCATGACACCGCAGCTGGTGACCGCCCCTCGGGTCTAGTGTCAGGTGGTGTGAGCCGGATCTTGATTGCCGACGACGATCCCATCGTCCGGGATGTGGTGCGAAGGTATCTGGAACGCGACGGGCACGACGTGTCGATCGCGCACGACGGCAACGAGGCGCTGCAGCTACTGGGAACCGAACGCGTCGACGTCGCCGTCCTCGACGTGATGATGCCAGGCCCGGATGGAATGACATTGTGCCGCAGTATGCGTCGCGGGGACAGCTACGCGGTGCCGGTGATCCTGCTGACAGCGCTGGGCGAAGAGGACGACCGCATCGCCGGATTGGAGGCCGGAGCCGACGACTATGTGACGAAGCCGTTCAGTCCGCGGGAACTGGTGCTTCGGGTCCGATCGGTATTGCGCCGCGCCCCGTCGACGGCCGATGAACTACCGTTGGAACTGAGCGCCGGTTCGCTGCGTGTCTTGACGGCGGCCCGCGCGGTGACCGTCGATGACCGACCCGTTAGTCTGACCAGCCGGGAGTTCGACCTGCTGACCTTCCTGCTGACCCATACCGACACCGTGTACTCCCGCCAGGAACTGCTGAAACTGGTGTGGGGGTGGGATTTCGGTGATCTGTCGACCGTCACCGTGCACATCAAGCGGCTGCGCTCCAAGCTGGGCGACGCCCACCGGGTGCAGACCGTC